>JAUXBV010000392.1 GCA_030619215.1 Fibrobacterota bacterium
ATTTATCAAGGCATTGCTCAGGTAAATGAAGAACCTGTGATCTTTAAATGGCGGTACAAAATGGACGAAATGGCAACCGCATAATTGATATGTTAATTATGGAACGTAATACTAGTTATCATTTGTGCGGTGTTTCTCTCCTGTACTCCTCCTGAAAAAATGAAGGTTCTTATTAAGATGATGGATAACCAGAAAGAGTATTTCAAGGACGATGTTGTCTCTTTTTTCAAGCTCCCGGAGGGGACTGGGGAGATTGAGATACTCGATTATACCAGCATGGACAGTATTGATTTTGATCTGGAAAAGTATCCCGGGAAGGTCCTGCTTGTTAAGATTCCTTTCGAAAAAGGGTGGTCCCTGGTCAAAAAAGGTAAAATAGTGCCATTAAACTCATTTTTAAGTGGAGCAGAGTTGCAGGAGTTTTATAATACATACCTTTTTAATTTTTTGGGAAGGCAATATAATACGCAATATTTTATGCCACGCAAATATGAAACACGCATAATGGTTTACCTGAAGAGCAAGGTGCGGGAGGCAATTGGCGTCTGGAAGGTTTACCGGGACTCCATTGACCGGCACCTGAAGAAGATCAATGGGTTTGGTTTGCCTCAGTCATATATGCTTGAAAATGATCCAAATTTCTGGGACTATTATGATATCTTTGTGGTAGGCTGGATTTGGTCTCACAGGGAATATAACGGTGCTGTTTCACCGCGCATCGCGCATCGCGGGAAACGCTACCTTGGAACATCACACCGCCTTATTGACAGGGCATACCAGTGCGGGAGTGATAATGCCGGTGTACTTTCAATGCAGGGCGATCCGGTTATTGATGCATTCCTGTGGGAGGCTGTGTATCACGCTTCCGGTATATATAATCCGAAGATGTGGGAAAACAAATGGAGTGGTTCGGGTATATGGCAGGGATTCCTGGAAGGAGAGGTGTTTCTTTCATTTATGACGCAGCTTGACTGTTTTTTCATACATGGAACAGGCAGCGACAGCCTGCTGGGATTTCTTGAAAAGCCGGAGGATATGGGAGTGGCAACCATGCCGGGCGGATGCTCCTTTGAGCTCTCAGACAGCGGTACGCTCCTGCGGAAAGGGACAAAGATGATTACCACTGGCGGCTGGTGGTGGGGGATCCCGGCTGATGCGCCCGATCCCAGGCTGTCGTACAACCTTGCCCGGCATATTACAAGTAAGTATAACCAGATACAGGGTTGCGGAAGGTTCGGCATGATTCCGGTCAGGAAGGATGTCCGTGAGGAGATGGATTCGCTTTTCGAAAAGAAGTGGATTCAGGAAGTGTTTGACGTTTCATACCGCCAGCTTGTTTATAATAAATCAACAGTGGTACCAAGCCATGCCCAGTTTAACAAGATTTCCAATCTGTACCTTGATGCATGGTTTGATATTGTCGTTAATCGAAATTGGTCCGGGAATAAAAAAATACCGGACAGGTTTTACATAAAACAGATTCTTGACATAAAGTATAGCCCTCTTGCAAAGAGGTTTAACAGAAAAGGAATAAGGGAATAAAATCGGCAGAAATTAATTTAGATTAGGTAAGAAAGGAAAAAAGTTTCTTAAAATGGGCATTAACAAGATATATATCCTTTGCATACTACTGCTTATTTCCATTTCCTGTTTTGCTCCTTCAATTCAAATGAAGGCGCTTATCAGAATGATTGACCAGCAGGAGAAGTATTTCAAGGAAAATATAATACCGTCTTTTGAAGATAAGGAAAGGGCTGAAATTGAAGTACTGCACTATGATAACGTCGATAATATTGACGGGGAGCTTGATAAATACAAGGGGCAGATCGGGCTGGTTAAAGTTCCTTTTGAAAAAAGCCCCTCATTGGTCAGGAAAGGCAAGATATTGCATCTGGAGTCGTTTTTAACAAAGGAGGAGATGAAAGAGTTTAATAATACTTACATGCTTACCTCCCTGGGAAGGGTTGACGATAAGCAGTATTATATCCCGCGAAAATTTGAAACTCGCCTTATGGTATACCTGAAGAGCAAGGTACTTGACGCCCTTTCACAATGGCGGAAACAGAGCAAGGAAATACACAAAGACCTTGCAAAATATAACGGCTTTGGATTACCGTCCAATTACCTTTTGGAGGAAGACCCTAATGAGTGGGACTATTTTGACGTTTTTGTTGTCGGGTGGATATGGGCGCATTCCTCTTATGGAGGTAAAAGAGGGCCTAAAGTTGCCCACCGTGGGAAACGTTACTCCGGGACCAGCCATCGTGTTATTGATAGAGTTTTTCAGTGCAGGGGGGATAGTGCTGCTGTGGTTTCCATGCAGGGCGCCCCTGTGGTTGACGCCTTTCACTGGGAAGCTGTTTATGCTGCCGCAGGTATTTACAATAAGAAGATGTGGGAAGATGAATGGAGCGGCTCCGGTGTATGGAAGGGCTTTTCAGAAGGAGAGGTTTTCCTTTCTTTCATGACACAGCTTGACTGTTTCTTTATTCGTGGAACCGGACAGGACGGACTTGACGGCTATTTGAAAAATCCGGATGATATGGGAGTTGCTACAATGCCTGCGGGATGCTCTCTCAAATTGAATAAACTTGGGAGAGTCATACGGGAGGGAAGAAAGGCTATTACAACCGGTGGATGGTGGTGGGGGATACCAAAGGATTCTCCTGATCCCAGAGCCTCGTATAAACTCGCGCGGTATATAACAAGTATGGAGAATCAGGTGCAGGCATGCAGCCGCTTCGGTATGATCCCTGTTCGAAAAGACGTGCTCAGCGACATGAAAATGCTTTTTGGTGGTGAGTGGATAAGCTCGATATATGATATTTCTTTTAGGCAGCTTATGCAGAATAAATTCACTATTGTTCCAAGCCACCCAAGGTTTGATGAAATAGGCAACATCTACCTTGATGCATGGTTTGATATTGTTGTTGATAAAAATTGGTCAGCGGATAAAACAATCCCGGATAGGAATTATATTAAAAAGCTTATTGATGATAAGTATGTGCCGCTGGTTAATAAGGTTAAATGATTTTCCAATATATAAATGTAAAAAGTAATGCAGTAGCCCGACCGTACTCGTCAAGCCGTAGCTAATAGCGAAGGCTGAAGGGAGGGCTCAATTCAAAACACCCCTATGAGCGAAGAAAACAAAAATCAAGAACTGGAAAGCCTGAGAGAGGCTTATAAGGCAAATCCGGAAGATAAGGATGCTGCCACCAGCCTGGCGCAGCTATACACTGACCTCGGATGGCTGAATGAGGCAATAACCATTTATAAAGGCCTTGTCGAGCAACACCCGAATCAGTTTTCCATTCTTCTTGCATACGGTAATATCTGTTTCAGTAAGCAACAAAACAGAGAGGCATTAAACATATTTAAAAAGCTTACCGTATTGAAGCCGGAGCGGGTTGAAGGCTGGAACAACCTCGGAATCGTTCAGCTTTCCAATGAAGATTATACTGCTGCACAAAGCTCGTTTAAGAAGGTACTGGAGCTGGAGCCGCAAAATCACGGGGCACTTTTAAATATGGGAAACTATTATAATCATCTGGGAGAAATTGATAAAGCGGTTGAAATGTTTAAAAAGGCTACTGCGGTTAAGCCCTATTTCTCCGATGCGTGGTTTAACCTTGGAAATGCCTATTTGAAACAGAAAAAGTATGAGAAAGCGATAGATGTATTTGAGAAATCCTTAAAGTATAATCCCAAGTTTTCATCAGCTTTAAAGAATATCGGTTATTCTTATGAAAAGATGGGCGACTATAAAAAAGCAGAGGTGCACTACTTAAAAACTCTCGATATTAATAAAACAGACCATGCATTGTATATCAATATTGCAACAATTTATTTGAAACAGGAAAAATATGACAAGGCAAAGGATTTCTTTCTTCGTGCCGTTAAATTAGCACCCAGTGATGCGGCAGGGTGGATGGGGCTGAGACAGCTTTCTCTCAAAAAGGGTGATATAAAAATCTATGTGAAATCGACACTTTCTATCCTGCATCGCCTGGACAGCAATGAGATTGCAGAATCCCTGAAAGTTCTCAGGAAATTAAGGCAGCATGAAAATATAAAAGCTGTTTTAAAATCTGCCGACAAGCTTCAAAAAGTCAGTGACGAGCTTGACGCCGAGAGAATGCTGGCATACGCGGGTACCGACAAAGATAAAGCTTCAATAATTTATCGCCGGTTAGCCGGTAAGGCGGGCGTATCAGATAATATATTACACTGCCTTGCAGAATACTGCATGAAAACCGGGGCCCTGGATAATGTAATAAAGCATATCGGTGATATTGACAATAAAGAAATA
>JAUXBV010000271.1 GCA_030619215.1 Fibrobacterota bacterium
AATCTCAGGATCATTTATTACATTATGAAACCGTTAACCGAAGAACAGAGCCGGGTTTTATCATTTATCGTTCAGCAGCAGAAGGAGACAGGTGCGCCGCCCACGGTGCGCGAGATCTGCTTTGCAATGGGTTATAAGAGTATTAACAATGCACGCCAGCACCTGCGCCTGATCGAGCGCAAGGGTCATATCCGGCTTGTCAGGGGGAAGGCGCGGGGCATAGAGCTGCTTATTGACCTGCCGCGGGAGAGTGGCGATAATAAGATTGAAGTGCCTTTGGTGGGTGCTGTGGCAGCAGGCAGGCCCATTACCGCAATCGAGAACCTTGAGGGACATATTACGCTCGACCGTAACCTGTTTCGGGGTGAGGGGCTGTTTACCCTGCGTATCAAGGGTGACAGTATGAGAGGTATCGGTATTCTGGACGGGGATATCGTTATTGTGCAGCAGCAGAGCACAGCGGATAACGGGGAGATCGTGGTTGCGATCATTGAAGGTGAGGCCACGCTCAAGCGCTATATAAAAGAGAATGATCATATAATTTTACGTGCTGAAAATCCGGAGTATGAAGACATTGTTGTTTCGTCCGATCGGAATATCTGGATTGCAGGGAAAATGGTGGGAATGATGAGAAAGTGCTAGGAGAATGGAAATAATGGTCAATGGCCAATTGTTAATGGTCAATTTTAATGCAGTAGCCCGACCGTACTCGGAGGGCTTAACTCTAAAGAAGGGAAATTTTTATGAAAGTTGTTGGGGTTATCGCCGGCGTTGTTATTGTCCTAATTCTAATATTTTTAGGGTATTACGGTCTTTTTGCCAAAATTACGATTGAAGAAAAGAGCCTTGATTCGTTCCGGATGGTGTATCAGAAGCATGTAGGCGAATATAAAGGCGTTGGGCCTGTTATGGACGCGATTTATACCGACCTGAGGGATAATTACTCCATATCTGCAACGAAAGGGTTTGGGGTCTACTACGATAACCCCAGGGAGGTGCCCAAGGAGAAGTGCCGGAGCATTGCAGGCTGTATCCTGGAAAATGCTGAGCCTGGCAGGATTGATGAGCTTAAGGAGAAATATTTTGTACGGGAGTATCCCGCTTCCAGCGTTATTACTGCAGAGTTTCCATTCAAGGGAACATTGTCCATAATTATCGGCATTTTCAAGGTCTATCCGAAACTGGGTAAATATATAAAAGAAAAGGGATATGAGTCCCGCCCCATGTTCGAGATCTATGATACGCCGGCAAAGAAGACAGTTTATGGCATGTCCACAAATTTAGATGTTGAGCTGTTTGATTCGTTTCTGGAGAAGCAGGTTGAGGCGGTTATAGAAGAAGAGACAGAGGGGCTTGATACTGCTGAGGTTATGGAAGAAGAGTAATAAATAAAAAAATAGAAAGATTTTTAGGAGGGGGATGTTTCCTCCTGAGTTGGAGCTAAGCTTTGTCCCGAATAAATGGCTGTAAGCGAATAGGTATGGCGCGGATTAAAAAATATGAGCGAAATAGAAGGTTTCATGTGTTATTTAACAATCAACACAGTGTAGCTTTTGAGTAAAAAAGTGCATAATTTTACGTGAGGTATTATGGTTAAAAAAAACATTTTTGTTTTTACTATCGGTTTGCTGGTTACCGGCGCACAGGCTGACATTGCTTTTACCAATGTCTCGCCAGTTCAATTTTCGCTGGAGCCGGTTGCCAGCGTCGAAAGAAAGATTGGTGATACTCGTTTAAACGGTTTGTTCTGGGGTGGACTTGCTGTGATTGTAACTCCTGGTATTGTAGACGATCACAGGCCGGTCTTCGGTCTTGAATTTGGTCCGGAAATCAGATGTTATCCATTAAAAAAAGAGATATTTTGCCTGTCACTCTATTCCGGTTTTGCTGCTATGTTAGTACACTACGGTTCCAGGTCGGCGCCAGAGCCTGGAGTATCATATGAAAGCAGTGAATATCGTCTCAATGCCGGTTTTACTACAGGCATTAAATCATCCCTGAAATTAAAAATATGCAGATTTTTGTCCTATGAACCATATTTCAGTTTGTCCGCATCAGCTTACAGTTCATATTCTTACGAAGAACATGAATTTTTATCGACAGAAACAGGAAATGCGCTTGGGATGTATTTAATAACAATCGGCAATAGAATTGTATTTGAATTATAAATATTGCCCTTACCGTATCATGCAGACTGGCTGCTGAGGAAATACGGTTTTTCCGCAGGGGAGGTGCCACTGGGATGTGACGGCAATTTATCACTGACGACCGATCCCAAAGAAGCCTGGGCACAGCTTCACCCGGAGTTTTTCCCGGTGAACATCAACCGGGCGTCGAAATGGGACCTGCTTCGCGTTCCAGGGCTTGGGCCCATAATGGTGAACCGGATCATTAAACAGAGGAAAAATGGGTGTAACATACGAAAAATGAGTGAGTTGGGGAAGATGAACAAGAGGCTGGTTAAGGCGGGGAGATATGTTAAATACAGTTAAAAGTTAACGGTTAACAGTTAACAGCAAGACAAAAAATTGGAATTGGAGGTTTTTATGAGTTCGTCATTTGAGGACTTGGAAGTCTGGAAGAGATCTTGTAGATTAGCAGTTTTACTTTATAAGTCATTGAAAGAGTCTCGGGAATACAGCTTTAAAGATCAGATGTTTAGAGCTGCTGTGTCGATAGCTTCAAATATTGCTGAAGGCAGGGAAATAAACATCATATCAGGCACAGACGCTGTTAACTTTTAACCGTCTTTTAGGATTTATTATGGCAAACATACTCATCGGTACCAGCGGTTTCTCGTACAAAGACTGGGTAGGCCCGGTGTATCCTCCGGGTACGCCTGCGAAAAACTACCTGCCCTTGTATGCAAAAGAGTTCTCTTTCACGGAGCTCAATTTTTCCTATTACCGCCGGCCTGACCCGCGAACCATGGAGCGTATGGTATATGCAACCGGGGATGATTTCATGTTTGCGGTGAAAGCGCATCAGAGCATAACTCACGAAATATCAGATAGTTTCAGCGATGATGTGAAGTTGTTTAAACAGGGGATAGAGCCGCTGATTCAGGCATCGAAGCTGGCAGCGATACTGATCCAGTTCCCCTACAGCTTTCACTACACTGCGGAATCGAGGAAGCATCTGCTTGCAGTGTGTGAGGGGTTTGCAGGCTTGCCGGCTGCTGTGGAGTTTCGCAACAGCGAATGGCAGCGTGGCTCCGTGTACAAAGGGCTTGCGGGGCATAACATTAGCTTTGTGAATGTTGACGAGCCTGATCTCAAAGGTTTGCCGAAACCCACTGATATTGTCACGTCAAACATCGCCTATGCCAGGTTTCACGGCAGGAATGCAAAGCAGTGGTGGACAGGGGATAATGCAAGCAGGTACGATTACCTGTACTCCGATGAGGAGCTCTCAGAATGGATACCCCGGATAAATGCAATGGCAGAGAAATGCGCGAAAGTGATAGTTGCATTCAACAACCACTGGAGGGGGCAGGCTGTGACGAATGCAAAACGAGTTAGAGAGATGCTAAAACACTAATGCCGTAGCCCGACCGTTTATACCCGGTTCCGTAGGAACGAAATATTTATAGAAAACACAATACACACAGTATAACCAGTCCCGTAGGGACGAAATAAAAGAAATGAAATAAACCGAGGGCATGAGGGTAGGGCATCATAACAGAGAGAGCAATGTTTTGATACATGGAACGCCATATACTACACATAAACATAGTAAATTTTTATATAGCGGTAGCCCAGGCGTTGAGCCCGAAACTGCGCTCATATCCGATTGCTGTGGCAACTGCAGGAGCGAACCGCAGGGCGATTATCGATATTTCGGAATGTGCGAGGCAGGCCGGACTGTACCGCGGCATGCTGCTCGACAATGCCAGGCGCAAATGCCCCGATTTGGTAGTGCTCGACCCTGCTCCCTATGCATACAGCCGTGCGCATAACGCACTTCTGTCAGAAGCGTCCCATTTTTCCCCGCTGGTGGAATCTGCGGGGCCGGGCCATGTATTTATCGATCTCACCGGCACATCCCGCCTCTTCGGCAGGTCTATTGATATTGCTGATAAATTCCGCAGAGAGGTTAAAAGCAAATTCAACCTGGAGAATGCAACAGGGCTCAGCACCAATAAACTGGTGAGCAAGGTGGCAACACGGGTTATAAAACCTGCCGGTTTATGTACTGTGGTGGCTGGGTGTGAAGAGACCTTTATGGCGCCGTTGCCGATCCGGCTCCTGCCGGGCATAGATTACAAAATAATACAGCAGCTCCACCAGTTTAACTTACATTATATCAATGAAATACACAGAATAGGGCAGGAACTGCTTTATCAGGCGGTGGGCAGTGCTGCGACCGATATCTACCGGTTCAGCAGGGGGATTGATACAGTACCGGTACGTGAACAGAAAGCCCCTGCGCCGTGTATAGAAGAAAGAAAGGTTCTGCGTGAGCAGACAAATGACAGCATGCTAATTCAAAGAGAGCTGTTTTGCCTTGTGGTTAATGCAGGCATCCGGCTCAGGAACATGGGGCTCGCTGCGGGAAGGCTGCATCTTACCATTACCTATTACGACGGGCTGCAATCCAGCCGCACTGTGACACTGCGCACGCCGTTAAATGGCGATTTGAGCCTTTTCGATCAATTCAAAAAAATGCTGGCTCTGATAAATACCCGGCGAATAAGGCTTTCGAGCATGGAGATCCGGCTCAAAGAGCTCTCATACCCCTACGGCCAGCTTGACCTTTTTGCGGATAACGAAAAGGAGCGGCAGCTTATGGAAGTGCTTGATACTGTGAGAAATAAATATAGTCCTGATGTGGTGAAGTTTTGGAGGATTCCAGAGAAGTGTTTGTAGAAGCGGTATATGCGTGAATATGTATATGTGTGAAAAAGATTTTATATGGGTATTCCTTTCAGTGGTGTTTACGAGAATACTCTCTTATATGTCATTCACACCTTTGGCGTACTATAGCCCACGAAGGTGGCAGAATCCACCGATGAATCGGTACTTCGCCCTTTGGGGGAATCCATTTCTTAGAGCATTTTTCACATCTGGATACCCGCCTGCGCGGGTATGACGTTCAAAAGCTCATGTACACCAGTCAATTGGATACCCACAAATTTTATATACACATCAACCCATCAACGCATTAACCCATATTCATAAATAAAAGAGGAAAATGTTACTCCTTTATGCCTGCATTGTTAAATAGTATCAGTTATTTTTCCCTCATGCGCGGGGTACTGTCCCCTTATGAGATTTGCATAAGGGCCAGGGAGCTTGGGTATAATAAAATCGCACTGACCGACAGGAATAACCTCTACGGGCTCCCAGAATTCCTGAAATCATGCAACCGGGCCAGCCTGCAACCGATTATCGGAGCTGAAGTTACAGATGAGAAACATACTGCTCTTATGTATGCTCATGGAAGGGCCGGGTATTCCAATTTATGCCGGATTATTACGGAGAAACATTGCAGCAGCAATTTTACGATTATCAATGTATTACAGGATACCAGCGAGGGGTTGTATATCGCAACTGACGATGATATCCTTATTAAAGAGCTTTATCAGCATGCATCTGTCTATTTTAGGATCAAAACTTTGCAGGTGCCCTCCCAATATATAAGGGAGAATAAA
>JAUXBV010000312.1 GCA_030619215.1 Fibrobacterota bacterium
ATAGAGGACATATTTACTTTTTATATGTTGTAGGTAAAATTTTTAATAAGGATAATATAAATAAAATATGCAGTTTAATATATTTGACAATGTAGAATGGTATTAATACCTGCGCCTGATGCAGATGAGATTAGACCCAGTTTTTAATTTTTATCGAGGGAATGCGTTTAAATTCCTTCACATTGTTTGTAACCAGAACAAGCTTGCGGGATAATGCGTGCGCGGCTATCAACATGTCAAGCGAGCCGATAGGTTTACCTTTGCTCTCTAATAAAGTCCTCAGCTCACCGTATTTTTGAGCCGCCATGTCATCAAAGGGAAGAACCTCAATTGGTGCCAGGAATTCAGCAAGCGCCAGTTTGTTCTGTTCCTTTTTCCGGCTTTTTTCCACTCCGTATTCAAGCTCTGCCAATGTTATTACTGAAATGAAAACGTCATCGATTTTTAATGCCTGCAAGCGCTTGAGGACTGATATTGGCTTTTGTTTAATTATATAAATACAGATATTCGTATCAAGCATGTATTTCATGACAGGCTTTCCCGTATTTTCTGTTTTGGCTGAGTCCGTTTTTCCATAAAATCATCAGAAAATTTATTAAGGCTGTTTATAAGCGGCGCCCACGGATCACTTTTGGAGAAAAGCATAACAATGTTGTCAAACCTGGTAATAAAAACATCCTTACCTCTGAATTGATATTCCTTGGGCAGCCTGACAGCCTGGCTTCGACCGTTTTTGAATAATTTTGCCGTTCGCATGACAAACTCCTTGGTATATACCATAATATATACCATTTTTATTCAAATTTCAACACAAAAAAATCAAAGTATCCTAATGAAGAGAATAATAGCCACGTTTGGCAATCAATCAAAATCCTATATTCATTACAATAACTAAAGAAAATTAAGGCAAAAAAATCTGGTATACAATATAACAATTTGTATATTAGCACACTATTTACTTAAATTATTTCGTATTAATACTATTGAACTCAATTTTAAATAGGAACTGATATTTTTTGTGAAAAAAATATTTAAGATATTTATTGTCCTGATTTGCATCATTATAGGCCTGCTTATAATTATTCCGGGAGGTGTATTAATCTATCTAAACACCTCCCACGCAACTCACCTCATTCAAAACATCGTTAACAAAAACATCCCCGGTTCCCTGACCTGGCAGCACCAACGCATAAAGCTGTTACGGGGCGAATTTGATTTTAAAGGGCTGGCAATTAAGAGCCCTTCGGGTGATAAAATCGCATCTATAGAACGTCTTTATCTAAACATTTCCACACCCCTGCTTTTTAAAAAGGAAATTAAAATAGAAGCGTTTTATCTTGAAGGTCCCTGGATTGCAATGCAAATAGATACAGCCGGCGCTCTCAATGTTACCAGCGCATTTGTCAGTGACACGGTAAAAGAGGAACAGGTTAAGGAGCCGGAGAAGGAAAAGAAGGAAGCCGAGCCTTTTAATTTCCATATCGACAGCCTCTGGCTGGGGCGGGCTGCAGTAAGCTTTGCAACAGGCAGAGGAGACTTTCATATCTCTTCTATAGGGATGGAGATAAACGCAAAGGGCGATCTGGCGCAAAAATCAGCACTGCTTGATCTCAAGGTACAGAATGCCCGTGTTACATTAGACAGCTCCGTAATTGACCTGAGCGACTTAGTATTAACCGCATCATTACAGAATGGTAAAATCGAGCCGCTCGTTTTTAAGGTCTCTTCAGCGGGTTCACAGATCTCCCTGCAAAGCAGCGTTGAGGATATCTTTGAAAAGCCGCGCGTCTCTCTTGACCTATCAGTAAAATGCGCACTTGAAGAAATCAGCAGCTTTTTTCAGCTAAAGCCCGGTTTAAGTGGTAATACGGCGCTCCGGCTTACGGCAAACGGCACACCGGATAATCCTGATGCAGAATTACGGCTGGATTATAGCGGCGGTTCCCTGGCAGGAGCGGAGGTTAATAAAACAAAGCTGGTACTTAATGTACACGATCGCTATGCCGGCATTGACACGCTTAGCATTACCGCTGCATCCGGTACCATAGCGCTGCAAGGTGAAGCTGATATGCGCTCTGTTTTTCCGGAAGGCTATTTTGACTCATCAATAAACTTCGATGCTTTATCATATAAAGCAGGCCTCAACATCAACCATATAGAGCTGTCCCAAATTCCATGGTTAGCCGGTATAATAAGCGGCATTGTTACTTCACGCGTTGTGGCTGAAGGCCACGGCATTCTCCCGGAAAAACTTAAGGGCAATACGCAGTTTTCCCTTGACGTGAACAACCTGTTTACAAAAGGCATGCCGTCACCACTTGATGCTAAGTTTAATACAGACGCGTCCATGCACCGGGGTATCGTTGTACTGAAACAATTTGAGTTACAATCAGATTTTACTCAGATCTCGGGCCGGGGAACATATGACTTAAACCGGCACTATGTAGATGCATTACTTACAATCGACACAACAGACCTCTCTGCTATATTGCCTCTCTTTGGTGTTGACAGTGTACGCGGCTTTACTTCGCTTGAGGTAGATGTGTCCGGGCCTGTTAAAAAAAACCTGAAGGCAAAATGTCATGTGCGAGGATATGACCTTGCCTATCTTCCATATCCAGTCGGTGATATTGAATTAACCGCTTCCTTGGACAGCCTTGGCTCTGTTACTCTATCACAGCTTTCACTCAATAACAAAAAATCATCTCTTAATATTAGAGGTTCTGCAGACATATTTACAACCGGCAGTATGAATGTACGCAAAAACCCTCACTTTGATATTGTAATTGAAAACAGCCAGCTTTTTCTGCAGGATTTCATGGATAGTTTGTTTGGAGAAATATCTCTCGGTGCTCATGTTCATGGCACTCCATCAGCGCTCTATGGGAATGTTTCACTTTCCGGGTCTGATTTTGACCTTGGTGTTCAGAAGCTTCATGGCATAACCTTTAATGGTATCCTTGACAGCCAGCGGATAAATATCGAACCTTTGGAAATATCTGTTACACCCAAGGAGAAAGTAACGGTGAACGGCTGGGTGGGACTGGATAACACCTACTCCATATCCCTGGCCTCTCCGGGCATCTCTCTGAAAAGCTTTGACAAAGTATCCGGGCTTGAGATGGTCGACGGCATACTGGGCCTTGACTTTTCAGGCACCGGAACGTTTGATAACCCGGGAGCTTCCGGATCTATAACAATTAGTAATATAGTGGTACGTGAAAAAGCACTCGATGATATTAATCTAGACATCAACCTGCAGAATCAACTGGCAGAGCTGTCGGGAAACCTGAATTTTGATATAATAGGATCCTACCTCCTGAAGGAAAAGAATTTCCATATTGCAGCCATATTTAACCAGGCGGATTTAAGCCCCTACTTCTCACTAGCTGATCAAAAAGACCTTAATGGAACCATCACCGGTATCATTGAAGCATCGGGTAATACGGATAGCCTTGATCTGGAAAGCATAAAAGCAAACACCAATATCACAGACATCGTTATTAATCATAGAGACCTGGAAGCTATTTCATCCAACAGTATCAAAATCTCTGTTTTAAAGAAACATATCGAAATAATTCCAATACATATTAAGCTGCTGAAAGAGGGAAATATTGACATCAGCGGGGGTGGTGACCTGGATGGGGAGGTAGATTTTAAGCTTGACGCAAACATACCGGCAAGCCTTGCCGGCCTTTTTTCCGCTGACCTTACCGATGCGGACGGTAACATTAATATACGGGGCGCCTTAACCGGTAATATAAAAGACCCTGATATTAAAGCGGATATTACGCTTAACGACATCTCCCTCACTGTTCCCGAGATCATGCAAAGGCTCCACAAGGTAAACGGACACGCGTCTGTTACACCCGAAAAAGTGACTATTGACTCAATTAACGGAAATTTGGATGACGGTAGCTTTGACTGCGCAGGAACTGTTGACCTTGACAGCCTGAAACTATCAAACTTTGCAATTGCCTTAAATGCAAACTCCCTCCCTGTAAATATGCCCGAAATGCTCGACCTGTTACTCAATGCAAAGCTGAACCTTCACGGGTGTATGGACTCATCCGTAATCGAAGGTGAAATTGAGATGCTTGAAGGGGTATATTACAAGGATTTTAACAACATATCGCTTATCAGCGGTATCGGGCAGAAAAAAAGGGAAGTGAAACCGGAAAAAGAGGAGGCTGAGGAATCTTTTCTCAATAATTTAAACTTTGATGTTGTTATTAAAGCACAAGAGAATTTTAAAGTTGATAATAACATCGCCCGGCTGGAGATAAATCCCGACCTTCGCCTGGTGGGTACGGTAAGCAATCCGGTTATTAACGGACGGGCCAGGGTGGTGCCGGGTATCGGAACAATAACCTACCTGCGAAACACCTTTATCGTGCAAAAAGGCGTGATAGACTTTCTATACCCGTATAAAACAGACCCCATTATCAGTATAGCGGGAGAAGTGCAAAGGCGGCAGTGGAAAATCTCCCTTTCAATATCAGGCCATTTAGATGACCTTACCTTTACCCTATCCACGGATCCGGAGCTTGAGCATGAGGACATCATTTCCCTTCTTATGGTAGGTAAAACCACCTATGAGCTAAGCAGGGGTGAGCTGATGGAGGGAGGATCAACAGAGCAGCTGCTTGCTCAATTAGTCGACGCCACTATGGGAAAAGGCATAAAAAAAGCTACCGGCCTTGATGTTTTTGCCATTGAGACAGGCTCCGAGGATGAAACCGAAGAAGAGGAAGAGTCCGACCGGATAGAAGTTACAGTCGGTAAAGCTCTCTCCAAACGGCTGATGACAAAATACTCTATTGAATCTGAAAAAGGTGAGCTCACCCAGAAAGCGATAATAGAATATAAGCTTCTGGAGAATATCCTTTTACAGACGTTTAATGACGACAAGGGCAATTACGGCGGAGAATTACAATTACGATGGGAATTCCGTTAAGAGATATCACTATGTACAGATTTATTAAAACAGTTTTATTCATGTGCATTTTTTGGTTTGTACCGGTTGAAATCCTTGCAAATCCCCAACTGGACAATTCTTTTAACAACACAGATTCGGAAGCTCCTGACAATAGAATAGTGAGCACCCTTGCAGTGCAGATGCATAATTGCCCGGGGAACCCCGCAAAATGGG
>JAUXBV010000487.1 GCA_030619215.1 Fibrobacterota bacterium
CCGGCAAAGGAAGCGGCAAAACCCAAGGAAGTAAAAGCTTCGAAAGAAGAGAAGCCAGCCAAGGAAGCTGCAAAGCCAGAGAAAGTAAAAGCTTCGAAAAAAGAGAAGCCGGCCAAGGAAGCTAAAAAAGAGGAAAAACCGGCAAAGAAAGAAACTAAAGCTAAATAAGATTATTAAATAATATTTTCATGAACAGCTGCCTGATAAATCCGGGCGGCTGTTTTTTTATAATCATAAAAAAGGTATTTTTAAAAATCCTGATTTTTAATAATTAATTGCAGGGCTTGGAAAAATAGTAATGTTTGCATTTTTTAAATCGTTATTATAATAGATGCCCGAATAATTATAAGCGAGTAATAGATGAAGATGCGTATAGCTTACTTTCTTTGGATTCTTTTAATATTCCCAATACAATTATTCTCCCAGGAGATAGAACTCCAGTTTGATTTCGATAAAGGCGGCGATGCACTGCCGTCTGCACTTTTAAAAAGCGCTGAGAAAGCATATAGCTTCAATATGAAAGGCCTGGATGCACTCGAGCTCGATAATTATAATGAAGCTCTTGAACACTTCAATAAAGCAATTGAACTGCTGCCTAATTACAGCGATGCAATGAACAACAAAGGTGTGGTTTATTTTCGCCGCGGTTATGTCGGCCTTGCAAAAGAGTTGTGGCAGAAGGTGGTTAAAATTGACCCGGAATACGCTGTTGCCCGCTATAACCTCGGCCTTATCTATTATAATGAAAAAAAATATGAGTCCGCAAAACAATATTTTACCGCGGCGATTGCCATAAATAAACGTTTTGTTGATGCACTTGCCCTGCTGGGACGAACGAACCTCATGCTTGGCTACCACAAGGAAGCGTACAGTAACCTTAGAAAAGCATATAAAATAAATCCTTCACACCAGGGAGTATGGGGCTCTTTATCCTATTGTATGATTGTCATGGGCGATACTTCCGGCGCTGAAAAGATACTGAAAAAATACAGGAAAAACGCCTATGCCCTTAAGATGCTCGGCCAGATCGAGGCAACCAGGGGGCATATGCATGAAGCGATTCAATATCTTACCGGGGCAATTGCCCGGGGTGGGGATAAGGGCATCCTTATCGATATTGCACAGATACAGTTTGACTCGGGGAAGTGCAAAGAGGCGCTGAAAACCGTGGAGTCATATATGTTAAGGGTATCGCCCCCCTCGGCTGATGCGTGCCTTCTTGCAGGTATTGCATCAAAGGATTGCGGCGATATTTCAGATACAAAGAGATATTTTGAAAAGGGTATTCAGTATTACCCGGATGATCCTTTGCTACGTTTCAACCTGGGCCAGGTTTACTTTTATCAGAAAGATTATTCGAACGCGGACAGGGCCTGGTCTTCCCTGCCGGATACTCTCAATGACCCTTCACTGTTTTATTTACGTGCGATTGCCGCAAGAAAGCTGGACAAACTAAGCGCTGCGGAAAAATACATTTACCGGGCACTGTCACTGGATACCAAAGCTGAGTATTTTGACCTGCTCGGCGTCATACTGTATGCAAAAGGAAAGAAGGATGATGCTGTAATACAGTTCAATAAAGCCCTTGCCCTGAACCCTTCTATGCGCAGTGCGCAGCTTAACCTTGCCGTTACCGGAAAGACAAAGAAAGGCATCACTAATGCAATTGCTGCGATGAAGAAGCAGTTAGGCTCATGCAAAAAAGAATGCGGTGAGCTCTACTTTCAATTGTCAATACTGTACTATCACGGGCTGCAGTATGAAAATGCAATAAAGACACTTGAAAATATTCCGGATAAGCAGAAGACCCAGCGGATCTACCGCCATCTTGCACTATATTACCGGGCTATGGCGGATTATACCAAAGCAGTAGCTGTCCTGGAGGAAGCGCAAAAAAGGTTTGCCATTGATTTACCGCTGGAAAATGAGCTTGCCGAGACCTACCTGCAGGCCGGATTGTATGCAAAGGCAATAATGGTGCTGAAGGACATTCTCACAAAATGGGATAAAAACCCATGGCGGCTCTTATACCAGCTTGGCTATGCCCATGTTAAACAGAATGACCTTGAAAAGGCGGAGTCATACCTGAAAAAGAGTCTGAAAGAGAAGAAAAATAATGTTGCTTCACGGAGCCTGCTTGCCTTTATTTACAATGAACGGGGAGAGTCAAAGAAAGCGTATAACCTGTGGGAAAAGACCCTCAGGGAAGATCCGGCCAATCCCGCCCTCAGGGTGAATAAAGCACTCCTTTTAGAGAAAGAGGGAAAGTATAAAGAGGCAATTGAAACGTATCAAAAAGCGTTGTCATTGTCAAAGGGAGACAAGTCCGTTTATGTCAATATCGGTAACGTATATAAAAAGAGAAAAGAGTTTGATAAGGCAATGGATGCCTTTGAGCAGGCCCTTGATTCAAAAAAGCGAAGTGTTGCAGCGTATAATTTATTTATAACAGCAAAAGACCTTAATGAAAAAAAAAAGGCGGAAAGAGCCTATAAACTGCTTAATGATGAGTTTCCCGAGTCAATTCATACAAAACGCTCCAAAGGGGAGAGGCTCTTATGGAAGGGGGATACCACGGCTGCACTGGCACTGTTTGAAGCTCTCCCGCAGAAGAGCTGCGACGACTGGTTTGCACTGGCACATATCTATGTAACGCTTGGCAAAAGCTCATCAGCAGAAAAGGCAGTTGCTAAATTGCCCCGGACACAGGAGTGGAATAAGGCAGGAAAAATGTTGAAAGCCAGGATAGCATTTGAGGAGGGCAGGTATAAGGAGGCACTTGCCGTATGGAAAGAACAGGGTGATACGAGCTTAAGCGTGCAGTATAATATAGCACTCACCGCGTTTAAGGCCGGGGAGTATGAAGCTGCAATGCATTTGGGAAAGGAGCTTATACAGAGAGCGGCAGGCCCTGATAAAGAAAATATTTGCAGGCTGATAGGTAATTCTGCGGTAAAGCTGAAAGACTGGGAAACTGCCAGGTCCTGGTTCAGCAAGCTGACCACCATGAAACCTGATGATGCAGTGGCATACTACAATTTAGCTGTTGCCGCTTTTAAACTTAGCGAGATAGAAAGCGCATGGGAGTGGTACCGGAAAGCGCGTGAGATTGACCCGTCCAGGAGAAATCCCGACATTGAAAAGCGCTATAAAGCGTTTCAGGAAAAGAGTAGTGAGGCAGAGGAGATTGATTCGCTTGATGAGCTGTATAACAATGCGGTTGTGTTTCAGCAAAACGGCAGCGATACCGCGGCAGAAGAGATTTATAAAAAGATAATCCGGCTGGATAAGCGCCACTATCGTGCATGGAATAACCTGGGTGCTATCTATGGGGCACGCGGCGAGATAGATCAGGCCGTAGACTGTTATAAAAATGCTGTTTCCCGCAGGGCGGATATTGCGGACGGCTATGCGAACCTGGTAAATATTTACCTTGCATTGGAAGATTTGAAGAAAGCCCGGAAATGGCTTAATAAGGGATTCAAACATAATCCTGATAGTGATGTCCTGCGGCAGATGGAAGAGGAGTTGAATAAGGCTATAAGTAATAAATGATAAAAGGTTTTAGCCCGACTAATTCATATTATCAATTGCATTATCGGTGTAGAGAAGGAAGTTGGTTTGAAGTGAGGTTTTGCATGCTATTTTC
>JAUXBV010000567.1 GCA_030619215.1 Fibrobacterota bacterium
ACAAGAAAATGAGTTAATGATATAATTCTTTTGAATATTAAAATTCACCGGTGTTAATATACTATTATTTAAGCCGGAGGCTTTCTTTTTGCCAGCAAACATGTCAGGCACACACATGAATAATGAAGACAAGTTAAAAAAAGAATTAGAAAAACTTAAAATCGAATTGTTGAACAAAGAGAAACAGCTACTTCTGCGTGATAGCGAAGAGCTGTACCGCTCATTTGTCGAAAACTTTCACGGTATAGCATTTCGCGGTAAAATTGACTGGGTGCCGGTATTTTTCCGCGGCGCGGTGGAGCAGGTTACCGGTTATAAAGAAGAGGATTTTCTTGCTGGTAAACCACGGTGGGACCAGATTATTTATACCGAAGACTGGCCGAAAATAAGGGAATCCGTAGATAATATAAGCTCCGTTCCGAACTATTCCTTTGAGCGTGAATATCGTATTATCACGAAAGACGGGCATATAAAGTGGGTCCGGGAATTTATTCAGAATATCTGTGATGAGTCGGGAAAGCCTGTTTATGTTCAGGGAGCCTTATATGATATTACCGGGTATAAAAAAGCTCAGGAAGAGCTGCAGAAATCACAGAAGCTCGAGTCCCTCGGTGTGCTTGCCGGAGGGATTGCCCATGATTTCAATAACCTGCTTGGAGGGGTCTTCGGTTATATTGACCTTGCAAAGGAGTTCTGTAATAAAGATGACGCAATATCAAAATATCTTGACAAGGCTCTGAATGCTTATCAGAGGGCAAAAGATATGACGTTTCAATTGCGGACATTTGCCAAAGGGGGAAAACCGGTAAAAAAAGTTATTTCTATTGGGCCTGTTATTAAAGAATCCTGTAAACTCGCCCTGAGCGGCTCAAATATCAGGTGCAATTTCTCTATTAAGAAAAACTTATGGCCCGCTGAACTTGATGAGGGGCAGATACACCAGGTATTGAACAATATTATGCTTAATGCAAGGCAGGCAATGCCCGGCGGCGGCCCGGTTGAAGTTAAAGCAAAAAACGTTCGATTGAAAGGAGAAGAGATTGCCTCTTTGCAGGAAGGGAAATATATCCGGATACAAATTACCGATCATGGGCAGGGAATACCGGACGATCAACTCCCTAAAATATTCGATCCTTTCTACACTACAAAAGAAGGTGGTTCCGGCCTTGGGCTTGCCATGTGCTATTCAATTATTAAAAATCATGATGGGCATATTGAAGTTGAATCAAAGCTTGATATAGGAACAACGTTTACCATATACCTTTCCACCTCCAAAAAAGATAAAACTGAGAAAGAAGGGAAGAAACATGCTCCTGAGAGTAAAGCAGGCGGACGGATACTTGTTATGGATGATGAAGAAATCATACGCGAGCTGGCAGGGGAAATTTTAAAAAACGCAGGTTACGAAGTAGAACTCTCAAGCAATGGTGAAGAAGCTGTTCAATTATACAGAAATGCACTGGTATCAGGGAAAAAATATGATGCAATTATTCTTGATTTGACCATTGCCGGTGGTAAGGGAGGCAAGGAGATAGTTGAGAAATTACTGGAGATGGATCCGGCAGTAAAAGCCATTGTTTCGAGCGGATATTCAGGCGATTCCATATTGGCTGATCCCCGAAGGTATGGGTTCAAGGCTTTTGTTGAGAAACCCTACAGGGCACAGGAATTAAGGGAGATAATAGGAAAAGTGTTAACCGATAATGAACCGCAGAATTTCGGTTAAACAGGCGGCTGCTGCGGTTAAGAGGCTCCGTTGCAGGGCAAAGCCAGTATCGTACTAACAGTAGTTTCCGCTGATAAACGCCATCACCCTCTTCTCATGCCAGTACTCACCAAACTTATTAAAAGCGATAAAACCGTTATGCCCGCCCGATTGAGGAGACTCTAAGTATAGATAATCGCTCGTTTCAGCTTCTTTATATGGGAAACATTTATCTGTAAGGAAAGGGTCATCCATAGCATTTATTACTAAAGTCGGGGTTTTGATTCCCTGAATAAACTGTTTTGAGCTGCACTTCTCCCAGTAGTCCTCTGCATTTTTAAAACCGTGTATGGGCGCTGTGTACCGGTCATCAAACTCTTTGAACGTACGAATATCTTTATAATTATCATCGTTAATCTTATCAGGCATTTTCGCCATTTTCGCTTTTATTTTTTCATGAAGCATATCGAGAAAATGTTTCATATACAGTTTGTTGGATTTGTCAGCCAGTTTCCATGCACACGATGTAAGGTCGAACGGTGCGGATATACCGGCAGCATTTTGAATAAGAGGGGATAGGAGGGGGTTATTTCCGCCCAGATACTTGATAATGACATTTGCACCGAGGCTGAGACCTATTAGGGAGATGCTTTTGTAATTATTATTTGCCGATACGTGTTCTACAATAAGGTGCAGCTCATCCGAAGAGCCGTGGTGGTATGAGCGGAGCAGCCTGTTCGGCTCGCCGCTGCACCCGCGAAAGTTCATTGCAACTGCATCAAATCCATTTCTATTACAGGCTTTTACCATTCCCCTCATGTATGACCTGTTTGAATGCCCTTCAAGCCCATGTAACAAAATAGCTACTTTATCACTGCCGATTCTTGACCAGTCAAGGTCTATGAAATCATTATCAGGCGTTTCGAAACGCTCACGGGTATAACCTATACCTTTTACTTTCCGGAAGAAGGTCGGGTAAATGGATTGAATGTGGCCATTGCTAAGAAAAAAAGGAGGCTTGTATAACGAGTTTTGAATGATTGGCATAAGAATTAAATTCAA
>JAUXBV010000044.1 GCA_030619215.1 Fibrobacterota bacterium
GTAATAAAAAGAGGCTTGTATATGATACAAGCCTCTTTTTAAATATAGAAAACCGGAATAATAAAATCTAATTAAAATTCCTTACTTCTGCTGAAATCAACTGTTATTGTTGCCATAGCTGCTGAGGGTCCGGTGAGTACGCTCTGTCCCTGCCATTTCAGAAAATCGCAACTGACATCAAATGTGCCGCGCCCTTTCGTTAATCCAAAACCACCGGTGATTTTTGCCTCTTTTTTGGTAAAATCAGAGCCCCAGAAGAATGATTTCCATGGAATGCTCTCATCACTTACATCCGTATAATCATCAAATTGTTCAATATGTCTCCACTCCTTATTCCACTGTGCTGAAACACCGCATCTGAAGCCAATTTTATCGAACCACCCGAAATTGTCAATAAACTTTTCAATACCCAGGCGGAAGTTGTGATACACGAAAAGAAAAGTTGTATCAGTGGGATCATAGGATGCATCGGTACTTGTTACGCTGTCATCCAGTCCATTATACCACCCTACACCGCCGTCATATTCGGGAGAGAAATAGAGGTTATCTGAAAAAGATGGCACAAATGCAAGGAAATAATGAACAAAGTTACTATTATGGGAAGAAGGAATAGAGTCATAGGTTTCATTCGCAACGGTGTCCAGCACACCACCATTAGCATCAAGGTGTTGTGTCAATCTCACTGTGTTCTTATTGAATTGATAACGCGCATTTTCATAAATGGCACCGGCAAGCCAGAAGGTATTTCCTATGTCGCCCCAGAAATAGGAAGCTGCTCTGATTCTTAATCCCTCAGGAGAATCATAGGTATATTTCTCATTTGAAAAAGGCTCAGTAGGATCAGCGGCGGCGGGTGATGACTGCAACTGGAGCTTTGCCTTGTCAAGGGTATTGTACGACTCGGTTCCCTTGATCTTTGGGAATCCCACGATAAGTTGCGGGTATATGGTCCAGCCGCCGACCTTGAATCTTGCTTCCACATTAAACCCGTTATTCCTTACTTTTTTTCCATCATGCTCCTCGTCCCACATAATGGTGTCTAACCCGCTTGCTGCAGTGTACGATTCTATTTTTTTCGCCTTATAATCGTAGGACGATGCCTCAAAATAACCACCCAAACCAAGCTGGACATTGTCACTCAGTTTTAAACACAAATTTACATTTGGCAGGTTGGGAAATCCTTTTGCGCTTTCCTCCCCGTCGATATGGGGTGCATTAATTATCAGTGCCCCTTCGCTATAGAAGCTTCCTCCCATAGTGGTCCTCTCATTAAGGGTAACACCGGCATAGAACATTTCATTAAATTGTACAATACCGATAATAGCGCCATAAGTCCTGTCAATACCCGGGATAGGCATTAAACATATTGATCCCTGAAAGTAATTTGGATAGTTAAAAAGACTTGCCGGGTGATGGATGGTCCACCCAATATCATCCGACGCCCCGGAACCTGCCATAGCGTCCAGCCTGGCATTAACACCCTCAATGTTCTGGGCGATGGTAGAAAAAGAAAATGATAAAACAGCAATAACAACAAGAAATCTTTTAAGCATCAAAACCCTCCTTTTAAAGATTTAGAGAAAAGATTTTTGTGTAATTAATATTTCGACTTTTCAATTAACAACTTTACACTAGATAAACCAAAATGGCTTCGTTTTTCTGTTTTTATAATGAATGTAAAATACTAAATTTTTTACTATAGAGATTAGGAATTTTTTATTTCCCTGTTCACTTCAGTGAACATTTTTTTACATAAGTTACTAAAAAATCTATCTAATTTAATATAAATTGTGCTATGAACTGTGCCTAAATAAAATTTACTAAATTTACAAAATAATCAGACAATTTATTATTTGTTAATATTTTGTTGAATAGCTTAGAATTTCTTCTATAAAATAAAAAAGCGTTAACATGGAATTCTTTAAAATCCAAGTTAACGCCCTCTTACTCTCGAAACTATAATTATATCTGTCGCTTTTTATCATTATTATAAATTAAATTTTTTCGTATCACGCCCCCCTCATTACTAAATTATTGCCGGTTTTATTCTTACCGGTTTACAATAAAACTGGTCGCTAAAGCTCCTCTTGTATCCTTTACTTTAAGTAAATAACAGCCATTACCAATCAATTGGCCGGTATAATCCTTTCCATCCCAGATAATGCTTTGCTCTCCCGCTGAATTATTGGTAAGTGTTCGTAGTAATGTACCTTTAATTGTGTAAATTGAAATTACTGGATTATCACTGCTTCTATCGTAATTGATTAAAAAACCCTTGCTTACAGGGACAATTGACACAACAGGTTTTTGAGCTGCATAGGGAATATCAATGCTGCCGCTCCCATCCCACAATTTAACATTAAGAACTTTTGGCTGCCCGTTCTGCACACTCACATTGTCTACCGTTTTAGTCTGGTAATCGGGGTGCGAAAAGATAAAGCTGTATGTCCCCGCAATAATCGGCCGGGCATAAATCCCATTTGTATCGGAGCGGGTAAACGTGCTGTCCTCATCCATATTCTCAACAAATATTTTTACGTTGTCAATAGGCTCATCAGTAACTGAATCCGTTACCATTCCCTGAACACCGTTCAGTGTCTCCAGGAACAGGTTTAACAATGCCTCCTTATTATAATTCCAATGGTTATCCAATTGACTTTCCGATAAGAACTTATTTGAATGCAGCTCCAGCGTTAAACATCTGCAGTGCGAATGATGGTACGGGCCGTCGATTCTTGTTCCCGGGGCCGTATAGTAATCAATACCCGCACTGCCATATCCTGATGTTATAGGAGATGTCATGTAGCCCGAAGGACTGTTATCCTGTGCCGAGTTTGCATACGCCTTACAAGCATATACCCACCACTCCCTGTCAACTGGATATTTTCTTGCATAGGCCCAGGGATATACAACACTTTCCATTCCTCCATGAATATCCATTCCCATTATAAAATTATGCTCATCCTCTAAGTCAAGAATCGCCTTGACCTCTTTCTCCCAACTGCTATACAGTCCATATTTTGCCGAAGGGCCTTCAAAATTCCGGTTCAAATCCCTGTTATTAGCATTATACCGGCGGGGGCTTGAAATGGTGTTGGACCCTTGATATGTGCCATCAGGATTCGTGAGGGGGCAAATCCACAATTCCATATTTTCAACGATTTCCTTCACTGTTGCGTCACCTGGATAATTCATTAATAAATATTCAATCATGCGTAACATGAGTACAAATCCCAATGTTTCATCACCATGGATGGTAGAGGTAGCCAGGAATTCCACCTCCCTCTCCTTTTGGTCAACATTATCTGAAATCTTTGCTACCATAAGCTTCTCGCCGTTAACACTGGTGCCGTATTCGTAAACCTTGCATAAATCCGGATACGTTGACTCAAACTCCTCCAGTATCTCAAGATATGCTGACATGGTTGGATATTTTGTCCAGTCGGGGCGGATACTTTTATCGGAATAATCAAAAGATTCACAGGTTGTTAATAAGCCGGGAGGCACTGCAACTTCATAGTACAGGTTGCGGGTGAGAAACTCACTGAAGCCCTCCCTGTTTGCATAGGCAAATACTTTATTACCCTCAACCTTATCTATTGAAATAATTTTAGAGAGATTATCTATCTCCGTCATAGAATTCACGTAAACGTTGAAACAGACCTCCCCCCTCTCCTCAAGGTATTGAGAGGCTTTTGCAAACTCAGCACTTTCTGTTTGAGAATAAAGCTGGTTACTACTTAAGGATATTAATATCAATGCTATAATACCGGTCAATAATCGCATAATCTAACCCCTTTGGATAGGAAAATTAGTTCACCTTCTCCACTTATTAAAGAAATATATATAGTGATATGACTAATATACTAAAAAAAAAATGTTTTATCACAAAAAAATACGTTAACACAAAATTTGGTGTATGCAAAATATGGTATTGATATAGTAACAGGGAATAAAATTCGTATAAAAAGCTCTTTTGACAAATTTTTTATGAATATTGATTGGAATTATATAAATTATAAAAATTTTATTTGTTACTTCAGTTTTCTTTCCAGAAATTTAAAACTCTAAAATCAACATCAGCCAGCTTTTTAATAAGGAATAATTGTACTATCTGACCATCTGCATCTTATTTATTATTGTCATATTTCCACAATTAACTTTATAGAAATAAACCCCCGCAGAAACCCTTTGCCCTGATTTATCCTTCCCATCCCAAATAATACTGGAGGCTGGAGAGTTAACTAACCAGTCACGAATCAGACGGCCTTTATTACTATATATTGACACTTTAACTGCGTTACTATTAGAAACAGATTTAAAATTGAACATGATTTTTGTCTGGGAAACAAACGGGTTTGGATAGTTCTTAATTGAAAGATTAAAATAAACAGTGCTGGAATAATCTATAGAGATTCCCTGACTCTCTGCGAAAAACAGGTGCGGGTCAGGCGCGCCGATATAGGGATGGTTCTCACTCCTTCCCGACTGATCGGCAGCATGGATATAGTATGCCATTTCTATGCTTTCCGACGGTTGAGGAATTATACCTTTATACGTATCCGCTGAAACGCCGGTCATTTTTATTTTTGAGAAAGTGCTCTCATTCTCCTTTTTGTAAAAAACCAGCAGCGAATCCCCAATCAGGTTTTCTCCGCTATACGGTATAATATCCGCTTCGACAGTATAACCTGCCCCGTTAACACTGGTAATGGTGTCATGCAGAGGAATGTGGCTGATATGGAGCATCCCCCTGTCTGCGATTCCCTTTGCTCTGCAGTGCAGGGCGTCAAAATTCTGCCAGTCCTGCACGTCATTTGTAAAGCCAATAACTTCATACCCCGGCATTGCATTTCGATAAACTTCAAGAGCAGGGTCATCATTCGATGTTTCCGAGAGCGGCACCAGCACTTTATTGCTAAGAATTAGTGAGTTGGTATACGCTTCATTTTGTGCAATGCTGGTTACACGGAAAATTTTATAGGGTGTTCCATAGGAAGAAACCTGGCTTTCGAAATAGTCCACAGTTTTCTCAAGGTCATTATAATCGGTGTTTGAAGTGGGCACCTCGCGTATGAGAACTTTATCCGGAGCCAGAAATTTTCCCCAGCAGTCAACATGGTCTATTTGTGTTGTATTATTCGGATCATCAACAACATGGTAGGTTTCGATACCCAGATACTCATTCATTATATCGTCAATCTGATCATGGGTATAATTGGAGTTCTCCCTCCATATTAAATCCGAGGAAGCTGAAATGCCGAAGCCGTCAGTCATATAGTTACCGCCGCAATCAACAAGATTCATCTCGTAAACAGGCACTCCCAGTTCGGTGCCCAACTTGCCGTTTATCAGGTTATCATCGGGCCGGTTGCGATTATACTCAAAATCTGTGATACAGATCTCATCATTACCGTTAACAATCCACCAGGGACCAAAATCGCGTGTATAAATTGAGTTCAGTTCTGAATACAGCAAAACCACATTATCCATATTCACACCGGCATTTTCTAAAATATTTTCCACCTGCCCAACATTCTCTGCATAGCAGTACACCACAACATCTTCAGCCATCTCTTTAATCAGTGAGTTGGGGATCCCGAATTTATTCGGATGAGCAATCAGAACGCCTTCCATCGGCTCGTATTCGGCAATATTTCTTACCGGGGCCGGAGGCTGCTCCTGTATTATATTTCCAAGGGCCGGCTGTGCAGCCAATGCCGCATCTTTCGCTCTCTTTTCCTCAAGAGTTTCCCATATCGGCAGAACGCCCGGGTTATCGGCGAACCAGGCGCTGTCCCGCGAGGCAAGATCCTCATCCGATACAATTCGAGTGGTATTCTGTGCTTGTAATAAAAAAGCTGAAATGAGTACTGCTAAAAAACAGACATGCCGCATAGTATATCTCCCTGTCATTCCCCTGATAAGAAATGAATTCATATACGCAACGTTCTAATAGTGAGTTAAGCGGCAGGGCATATTTGATATGACCTGTCCGCCTCTACTCAATATTATCCTATACACAGGATAATATGCCTTTATACATTTATTCATTAATTATGCCGATTTGCATAAATAACGTCAGATAGAACAAATCAGTATAATAAGAATCGGGAGGTATGGGTATATTGGGAAGTGTAAAAATATATGACAGCATGGGGCTGTTAAACCATACAACGAAATATACCACCCCCCTCTTCCCCATCCAATCAACCATTGTCATGTGTGGAGATGAATGTTTCATCTCCTATGTAGCTTAATGACTACTTTTTCTGATATATGAAAAGCCTAAAAAAGTAAAAAATTTTATCGAGAAAGAACAAAGCTCTTTGTTAATACCTTTTTGTCAGTAACGAGCTTTACAATATAACAACCATTGCTGATAGTGTATCCTTTGCTATTCTTACCATCCCAAATCACGTTTTTCTGTACCGGCACCAGTTGTACCAGGCTGCCATCCAGATTATAGATACCTGTTTGTGTAATTTTACCAACATTTTTACAATGTATCTTTATTCCTTTACCAAACGGCATAATTGATACGGCAGGCTTGACCTGTACCTCAGAGTTGTCAACAACGGTAGTCCCATCCCACAGCTTAACGTCAAGGATTGTTGTTTGTTTGTTCGTAACCGATACATTCTCTATCGTCTTAGACTCGTATCCCTGGAGTGAAAATGTAAAATCATGCGATCCGGACTGGATCGGTCGATAAAAACCTCCAAATGCATCAGTATAAATTTGGGAATTGTCACGATCATGGTTTTCGACTAAAACCTTTACATCCCCAAGGGGATCTCCGGTTGTTGAATCGGTTACTGTTCCATGAACACCATAAAGGACTTGTTCCAGATAGGTAATAATTGACTCTTTCTGATAGCCCCAGTAAGTAGTCAGGTTAGACTCCGATAACAGCTTCTGTGTTGATACTTCTACGGTAAGATCCCTGCAGCTCTGATTATATCCGGCATAATTTATTCTTTCTCCCTGCACTTCGTACCACCGGTAGCAATTGATACACCCTGCCTGAGCGGTAAAATAACCGCTCGGGCTATTATCCTGGGCTAATTCGGCCCATTCCTGACCGACGTATTCCCACCAGTCCCTGTCAGCATGATTCGTCCCTGACATGCCCCATACGTAGCATACCAGTTCAGTCCCGCCATGAAAATCTGCAGACATGGTAAAAGTATGATCATCAGCAAGATCCATAGTTGCTTGTGTTTCTGTTTGCGGCCGAATCTGCTGTGAGCGGCTATTTTCATCCTCCGATAAATAAACAAAAGGGAAATCACGGTTCAAATCTTTATTATTTGCGTTATAGCGCCGGGCACCTGAAACACTACTGTTATCATTTTGGTATGTGCCATCCGGATTACAGAGCGGGTTTATCCATATTTCAATATTGTCAACAAGCTTTTTCACCCGTGCATCGGAGTTATAATCTTTACACAGGTGCTCTATCAAATTCAGCATCATTATCCAGGGTGCGGTTTCATCACCATGTATGGTGCTCTGATAAAAAAACTTCGGCTCTTTTTCTTCCTGGTCCACATTGTCCGATATTTTCGCTACCATCAGCTTTCTATTGTTCACAGAAGAGCCGAACTGCTCAACAATACAAAGATCAGGATAATCAGTTTGGAACTTTTCCATAATCTGTATATAAGCATCATATGTTGGATATTGATCCCATACCGGCGGTGCTCCATTTTTCAAATAGTCCGAATAGTCTGACATTTGAACTTCTGTTAACAGGCCCGGAGGGGTCTTTACTTCATAATAGTAATTATATTTAAGAAATTCGTTGAATTCAGCTTCATTCGCATAGGCAAACACTTCGTTACTGGTAATTTTGTCTATTGAAATTATATTCGCCAGATCCTGCAGTTCGGAAGGTGAATCTATATAAAAATTGAAACAGACCTCACCTCTCTCATCAAGGTACTGCATGGCTTTATTATACTCCGCAGTATTGTTGGAGAATAATAGGCTAATATTTCCCAACACAAACAACCCTATCAAGAAACCTCTCACGTATTTCATAACGACCTCCCTAATATTTTATTAGATTATTTAATAATATAGAATAATATTCGCTATTGATCATTATTTCCCTATATATCTGAAAAGATGGAGTCTATTCCCCTTTATAGGTAATATAATAAATTCTAAGGATTTTCGCTCCAATATTCTACGAAAAATGTATAATTACATAAAAATACAACTCTATTGTGTAAAATTATAACAAAAAACTAAATAATATGTAAATTTGTGGCTTTTTATTTAATCTCCTTTATTTTACTTCTACAATAGTCTTATGTAATGTTATTGTTTCACCATTTTGTTTAAGTCTTAAAAAAATTATTATACTTTATGTTTTTCCCTCACATATTTATCATACATTATTTTAATATAGTACAAAAAATTAAAAAATCAGGTTTTTCCCCTTTTTTTACGAAATACAAATCTTTCAATCCTTCATATTAAGCAATGGCACAAACACACAACACTTTTTCTGCGAAATACGAATTTTTTTCGGCACTCCTTTTTTTTATTAATTCATTTTCTTTGTTTTAGACCCTAATACCAGCACCCCATCCAGTTCGGTTGCTACAAAGATATTTCCATTATCAAGAATTTGTATATCATTTATTCTCTCGAAAATATATGGTATATCGAGGTCCAAATTATCATAGGTCTTCCACTTCATGTTGTCATATCTTACAATATTCCCGCATCCGGCCGTACCAATCCATTTTATATCTTTATTGTCAATTGCAATTGTCCTGACACACTCATCTTTCAAATACTGCTTTCCATAAACCTCCCAGTTTAATCCATCATATTTCGCCAGTCCGCCGTTAAATGTTCCTATCCACTTTGTATCCTCATCATCCAGTGTAACGGTAATAACAATGTCATCAGGCAGCCCTGAATTGGCCGTATTAAATACAGTCCATTGAGCTCCATCATACAGTGATACCCCGGCATGGGTTCCAATCCACTTATTCCCGAATTCATCAATAGCGACACTGTAAACAATATCATGAGGTAAACCTGAATTCTGGGTAGTGAAATGCTGCCAGTCAGCTCCTGAAAAGCTGGTCAATCCCAAATCAGATCCGATCCATACCGTTCTGTTTATCTCAATGGTTATTACATACACCGAATCGCTTACCAGCCCGGAATTGTCCTTATTATAAATAGTCCAATTCACCCCGTCAAAGTGTGCAAGCCCTTTCATCGTGCCGGCCCAGACACTCCCGTTATCAACAGCCACTGAATACACATAGTCATCCGGCAAATCTGAGTTGTGTTTGTCATAAACTGTCCAGTTTTTCCCATCAAACCTCACAAGACCGCCTCTATGGGTCCCCATCCAGATATTTCCATTGCCATCTTTTTCCAAAGCGCAGACCCTGTTGCTTGACAGCCCGGAATTCCAGGTATTATAAACCTCTATGAGTCCAAATATCTGGGTATAAGAAGTATCACCGGATGAAACGGTAAGAGTATCAGCCAGAAGCTGTATGGAATCAGGTTCATCTTTTTTATAGTAGCAGATATCTGAAATTGTTGTTGCAGGCACGGAATCGATAACCACTTTATTCCCGGCAATAATATTTCCTGCAAGCTCACTATAGATATTTGTACCCTGAACAAACACATATCCGAGTAATGTGTCGACATATTCAGGCAGCTCGATATTTATGATACCGGTCTCTTTCAGGGTATCGGTGAAGAAAATTGTATCCCGTGAAGCTTTAACATCAAAGAGTAACAAACGGGTTCTCTTTAATAGCTGTACTGCGGCAATATTATAGGTGAGACTGTCGGAAATGATAAAAGTATATGTTCCCTGTGCGTCAGTCGTATCAATCATAGAATCGGGAATGCTCTCATTAACAGGATTAAAATTCTCGGGAAAAAGTATTACCTGTGTATTTGGAGCTTCATTGCCATCGGAGCCGATAACTATCCCGGAGACAACCGTTTCAATGCCGCCGCCATCGGACGTCTGTGTAGGCGATTCAATGCTGCAATTGCAGAAAATCGCAACAACTGCCAGTAAGACCAGGAACATGTTTGATACCCTCATTATTCCCCTCCCCCTAAAACTTTTGACACGGGAAACACCGAAAAATTGCACTGATACACCCTGTCAGGATTCTTGCATTTACCTGCTGCGTCCAGAAGCTTTTCCCGAAGCTTAACAAGCTCCTTATTTATTAATTTATATTCCTCCTCCGAGATACTCAAAGTCAAAGTTGACATGTCCCGCACATTCCCCTTGAACCGGTCAAATGACTCCTTTGCCAGATCCATCATTGCCTTGTGCAGATTTACAAGCGCAACTGATTTTACTTCATCCCCGGTACTCCACACCGGAGCAACACGTTCATATACACCACTATCATTTTTCCTTATAAGTTTAAGTTTTTCAAGAGTTTTAACGGCTTTTTTTGCCTCAGAGGGTCTAATCGGCGGCTGAAGAATCTTTGCAAGCTCTCCGTAGTCACCCTTAAACTGATAAAATGCCAGCACCTCACGGATTGCCAGGTAATACCAGTTTTCAAATAACTTATACTGCTCTGCGGTAAGAATGCTTTTATCACTCTTCTTAAAAGACATGAGGCTTTCGAATTGTGTGCTCTTTTCATCATGGGTCTTGGCTTTACAAAACAAAACCAGAACCTCAAAATAGTCCGCCTCTTTTTTGGATAACTTACACAACTTTGCAAATTTCGGCACAAGGCGCAGTGATATATGCCGCTCACCTTTGATAATCTTGGCAAAATAGCCTGAGTCAAACTCCAATATGCGCGCAATATACCTATGAGAGAAACGGGTATCTGATTTCTTCCGCTTCCTGTAGTAATCTTTGAGGAATTTTCGGTAATCCAAATAGTCAAATACGCTGACCACTCTTAAAAACCTTTCTCTTCTTCCTGAGTATAACCCTTAAACCTTCTCCCGCCACCCAGAGGGGAGGGGCTCGCCTGGATGAACAGAAACCTCACGTTTCAAACGGGAGAAGGTATCAATTAAGGGTCATTGATATTAAAAAAATCTATATATAAATTAAACTACATTTATTTAATCTATACCAAAAAGTGTACAAATACTGTATTTTTTAGGAAATTTACAATTTTTTAGTCAGCGCTTTAAGAGAAAAATTGTGGATTTTCATGCTATTTAATGAGATTTGAAGAGTTCAGCTTAAAAAATCAGGGGATTTTTTGTCAGCACTTTTTATGGAGAATTCCAAGCTATCAAATAATAAAAATCTTCTTTTCCGGTATTGCAGCTACCTCAAAAGCCGCCGCTCTAAAAGCTCCTGCAATTCCCGTCTTCCGTCAAGGATAGCGTGAATGAACACCTCTTTACCGATGACCTGGTAAATAATACGGTATGGCTTAAAATGAATTTCACGAAATCCTTCTACATGAATATGTTTTAATTCAGGCACCTCATGCCCGCGCTGCGGCATTGTATGAAGGGATCTGCACCGATCTTCGATATTGTCAAGCAACCGGTCTGCTCTTGAGATAAAGTCATTCTCAGCAATGTATGAGTAAATATCAACAA
>JAUXBV010000422.1 GCA_030619215.1 Fibrobacterota bacterium
ACGGTCTATTTTTTTTTGTTATATTAATAGAAGTTGAGATAACAGAAAAATATTTAAGAGGTGAAATTATAAAAATGTGTAGAGTATTTGAATATTCAGATTACAGAAAATTCCTCAGGGATTTCTATGAAAAGGAGAAGTCTAAGGATAAGAAGTTTACGTACAGGTATCTAGCACAGAAAGTAGGTTTTAAATCAGCCGGCCATTTTACGCAAATTCTTAAAGGAAAAGCGAATATATCAATTACCTTAATCGAGCGGTTTGCCAGAGCTTTTAAACTTAGAAAAAGGGAAAGTGAATATTTTTGCTCTATGGTTCTTTTTAATCAAGCCAAGCGCCATGAGGATAAAAAGTTTTATTTTGAAAAAATGGCCTCTTTTAAAGAGGCTGCCATTAAAATTGTTGATGCAAAACAATTCGAGTTTTATGATAAATGGTATTATTCAGCTATTCGTGAACTTCTGGACTTTTTTCCCTGCGACGGAAGCAACTGTGAGCAGGTTGCAAAGATGATCACTCCTTCCATTACCCCGAATGAAGTGAAGAAATCGCTGAGCCTACTCAAAGAGCTCCATTTGATTCAAAAGGATGAAGAGGGATATTATAGAAAGGTTGATTCCGTTATTTCGACCGGTTATGAAGCACAGGCATTGGCAATAAGTAATTTTGCCATTAATACCATGGAGCTTGCAAAGCAAGCCATTGACAGGTTTCCGAAAAAGGAGAGGAACCTGTCATGGATGACCATTAATGTTTCAGAGGAGGGGTTTGAAACTATACAGGAAAAATTAAGAGACTTCAGAAGAAGTGCTCTGGAAATCGCCAAGAAAGATAAAAAAGCGAATCGGGTATATCAGTTCAACTTTCAGGTCTATCCTCTGTCAAGACCGTATAAAAAAGGATAATATATGAGGGGCATTGTACGGTTTTTCATTCCGTTACTTCTGCTTTTATTTCTGAAGTGCAGCCTTGATATTGCGGGTGGCGGCTCGGAAGGGGAAGCCATAACCATTACCGTTTACGGGACTGTTGTTTTAGAGCCGGGAGGTCAACCTGCTCCTAATACAGAAGTGCATTTAGTCCCTCACAACCATAATCCGGTCACAGACACCTTATCCAATTCCCTCATTGATACTACAGATTATCTGGGAGGGTATTATTTCAATATTAATATTAGTGACACCGGAGCATATAACTTAGAGGCTATGCATATAATTAATGGAAAAAGATTATTACGGTCAGGAATATATGTTGCGGGAGATACCGTTATTGTACCGCAAACTATACTCAGGGATCCGGGATATATCAAGCTGTTCCTTCCCGATACCATTGATACGATAAACGGATATGTATTCATAGAGGGAACAACAATATATGGATACCTGACTGAAACAGTATCGGATAGTAGTGGTTTGTCAGTACTGATAGACTCTGTACCTGCCGCAAGTATACCCTATCTTTATTACGATAGACTGAACAATCCCTCCGCTCCTACAATTATATCGGGACCTATAGAAGTTATTCCCAACGATACCACGGTATTAGATCCATACGTTAATTGGGTACAATACACAACGACCAACTCTGACCTGCCGGGAAATGAAGTTGTCGATGTTTATATATGCAACAGTAGCTTTCCCTGGATGCATGACAGCCTATCGATCTGGTTCTCATGCTATACCTATGGCATTGGGGTGTTTAATAAAAGTACCTGGGAAATTTATGATTTCACTACTTCTGCAATTCCTACGGAAAATGTGCTGCAAGTACTCAGGTTTGATAATTCGAATAATGTATGGGTAGCCTCACTCCGAGGTTTATTACAATTTAATGGCAGCTTGTGGCGGGTATTCGATACATTAACCGGTATACCAACGAATCTCATGTCACGCATAGCTCTGGACAGTGATGGTGATATATGGGCCGGTATGCATTATGGCATAGGATTCTTCGATGCAGGCTTGGAACAATGGACCATATATGATACAGTTGCAACAGGACTGGACAGGCATTTTGTTGAGGGAGTGGCTGTAGACAAGAATGATAATCCCTGGTTTGCGACCAGTACTGGCGTAGGATATTACAACGGTTCATCATGGCAGGTGTATACCACTTCGTCAGGTCTTCTCGCAGATAATACTAAGTGCGTGGCTGTTGATTCAATGAATATTCTGTGGTTTGGGCATTGGAACGGTCTGTCACGATACGATGGCAGTACCTGGTCAACTTTTACCACTGCTGATTCAAAAATACTTACCGGTTTCACACAGACCATTGTTGCAGATAAGGATAACAATATATGGGTAGGCACGCAAACAGGACTTACCAGGTATGATGGAACAACATGGAAAGATTATGATGGTGAGCGTTATACCTTTCTGGAAAATAAGTCAATACGCTCAATCGATATAGATGATGAAGGGACTGTGTGGATGGGAACGGATTCGAGTGGGGTAATAGGATTCGGGCCCGGGATAAAATGATTATGCTGGAGGAGTAGTATGCCTGAAGAAAAAAAGAGGCTTATTGAAAAAGCACGAAAAATGTATAAAAAGATTTATCCCTGCGGAAAGGGAAAAACATTTTCAGAGTGCTTTACAGAAGGCAATAACCACCTTTTACTGTGGTTTAATACCGAGGATGACAGTACCCATATAGTAAAAGAAATTGTTAATGTATAATTATCGGGACATGGGTTTTTGGGGTTTTTAAAGTATATAATTCAAATATAGATTTATAAGAGAAAATTATCTTTGATAAGATATATAGAGATATAATAAACACACAGAGACGCTAATTCACATTTCCGACTGCCGGCAAGCTTTAAGGAATAAGATTTACATGTGTTCTATAGCTTTTTTTATTGAAAAAAAATAAATGGCTGAAAATGAAATGTATCATAAAAATTTTATCTTTATTAAAGTGGGACAATATGATAAAAAATCCTCACCTTGCTCCCTCCTCCTCCGAGGCCCATCTCTTTATTTTTTACATTTAAAAAGGAGTGACGTAAATGAAGGTTTTCAACATGTTTATAATCGTGGCACTATGTTGTTTCCTTACAGTTGCTGATGACGGAGATAATAAAAAGCCACAAAAAAATGAAGAGCAGAAAAAAGAACAGTTACGCTATGAGCAAATGTTAAAAGCGTATGAGGAAGATATGGCTGCTTCCGAACGGATAAAAGCTCAGTATAATGAAGAAAGAAATAGTAAAACTGATGACAGTCAAAATGATAAAGCAGTTAATAATGACTCTGAAACAGCCCAGGAGAAAAAGGAAGAAGAAACAACAGAGATTAAAGAAGAGAAGTAAAAATTTGATATTAGATTCTCTGTCTGAATTATCTACATATTGTGCGTAGATAATTCAGAGGTAAAGAATCTTATCCTAATGGAAAACAAACAAGGTTAGAGGACTAAAGTCTTAATGTAAAACAAAATAGGTTAAAAGACTAAAGTCCCCCGTTGTGCGGGATTAAAACAGCTTTGCTGGGGTTGGTATGTAAGCTTCTTTTAAGTTAAAAAAAGACTACAGAGACATTATATCACTATTCCGACTGCCGGCAAGCTTTAAGGAACAAGATATAGATGTGCTCCATAGCCTTATGTTGTTAATATAATAAAATTTTAAAAATAGTATCAAAAAAATGGTTTTAAAATCCATGGCTTTTTTTATTAATGATATAAACAGTGCAAATAATAAAAATCCTCACCTGGTCTTTTCAAACATCCTGACAATATGGGGCTTCCCTCGTTGTGTTGAACATATTAGGGATATTTTGAAGACTTTGGGTGGGGATTTTATTTATAAAAATGACTGTTAAAAATTCAATAACTATATGGGAGAGGTCGAGAGATGGTTAAAAATGGCTTATTAATTTGTCTCATACTGTTGGGATTTAGCCAGGCTGAAATGAAAGAGGCATGTGAGATCGTTTACCAGGGCGACCTGAATGATTTGAATGACTCTTCGGTGATAGTGCCTGAATTGTCGGTTGCTTTCTCAAGCTTTATTAAAGTAATGAGTATAGTAGACTCCA
>JAUXBV010000359.1 GCA_030619215.1 Fibrobacterota bacterium
ATTTTCATATCAGGTTTTAGGCACATTCTTAAAGCTCTTTTTATAACTAAGGTACACCAATCCCAGCTTTGCCCTTTATCCTCTTTAATTGGAAGATAACCAAATAATAACCTATGTAAGTGCCTATTGCTACGAATTAAACGAAATAGATATATATAAGGCCGATAAATAGTAGTATTAATCATAATATTGTTGGTATTACCTTCGCCATGTAAATAACTGATAAACTAACTTTAAACATTGATAAAAAACCTGTTTTATTACAATTATCTGTTTCATGGGAGTATGAAAATATTTATTTGCAATTATGTGAAATTCATAAATCGATATAAGCCTTGTTTTAATGTTCCCTTTTCTCTTATAAGTCCTATGTAGTAGTAATATTTTTGGTATGTAAAACATATCACCACATAAAAAGAGATTGATATTTCTGTCGACATCATCTAATCGTTTAATATATGAATCGAATTGGCCAATTTTTTCAATTATTATTCTGCGAAACATTATTGATGAACTGGCAATTGGATTTTTTACAAAATTAATTAATTCCATTTTATTATTTACAACGCGAGCTTTCTGGATACCATAGACATTGCCATTCACATCAATCAGAGACGCATTGCCATAAACAGACATAACATTAGGATATTTTTCAAGAATTTTAACACGTTGCATTATGCTGTCTTTGGGGAATAGATCATCGCCATCTAAAATAGTTATAAATTTTCCGATTGATTTATTAAGAGCATTGTTTATAGCAGCAACCTTGCCCTGGTTTTCTTGATACAAATATTTTACTCTTGAATTATATTTTTCACCTATTTCAATATATTGCTTTATTATGTATTCAGTATTATCAGTGGAGCCGTCATTGACTATAATAAGCTCGATATTTTTATATGTTTGATTTAAAATACCTTCAATAGAGTCTGCTATAAAATCACATAAATTGTAAGTAGGAATAATAACAGTTACAATCTCATCACACATAGCCTATATCCATATTTGTAAAGTATGAATTTAGCATCTACTTAGCAATTTATAATTGTACCTTAATACTAATATATTATTAAATTGCTTTTATTTTCCTTAAAATATCTCAAATAATTTGGAAAGTGTTTTCTGCCGGAAAACAATATGTAGTTTGAAAGTTGATAGTTTTATAAAAATAGATTCTCTGAAAACTTCTTTTCTACGAAATTACTTTATTTAAAATTTATTGATTCCCATTTTTTAGTAAAAAACGACGAGTCCCTTCTCTTTAGAGAAAAATAAGGTACCATTATATCTTATTATTTTACCACTACAAATTTCACCAAATCTCTCTTTCCTTTATTGCTAATAACAGTAAAATAAACCCCCGGTAATAAATCCTTATTCGCTTTAATATATGGATAATATTTATGGGTTATATTTATCCTTTCAGAAACTAACCGCCCTTTCAAATTATACAGCTTTACAACCGAACCTTTCTTTATTAAAAAGGTTCCTGTTTTGATAATTGGATTATTAATAACATCGACCGACGGTTCTAAATCAGATGAAAACCCTGTTCTGAGGTTATTACCTCTTCCTGTAGGCCAGGGAAGCAGATTCTCCCCGGAAGAGGCCACATCCCAGATCTGCACTCCGCCTACATTACTGCCGTCAAGAACATCCTTAAGGGAGATAACGATCTCCACTATTTTATCCCCATCCACATCTGCCAGGGTTGGCGGGCTCATGCTCCCCCGTTTGGAAAGCGGTACTTTATGAAGCTCCGTACCTCCCGCGCCCAACAGTATGAGATGGGATTTATCCTCGTTTATGGAATAGGTAGTAAATACAATTTCGGGTACATCATCTTTATTAAGGTCTCCTATTACGACTCCGCTTGCTCCGATAAAGGTGTCATTCACGGTGCTGTCATCAAAAATATAATCCCATTCCAGATCCCCATCCGGAGAAAAACAGCGCATCTTGCCGTCATAGGAAGGGACAACGATTTCGGGACGGTCATCACCGCCCAGGTCAGCAACAGCAGGTGCGGGTGCAACCTGTACAATATTGTTCTGGTAACCGGTATAAAGTGGCATATCCGAGCAGATCGGTGTTTCAAATCCTTCAACCCTTGTCATATCTGCGTTTAATACCCACAGGCAGTTGCCGCGGTTTACATATTCCCCGGCCAGCTCATGGTCTGAATAGAGAATCACCTCGAATAATCCGTCCCCGTCAATATCACCGAAGCACGGGGGTGAATCGGTAAACTCATCCCTGTCATTTCCATCCGGCCCCCAGCCCTGTTTTGCCAGGTCAAGATTATGAAACATCGGCACACTTGAGACCCACGGCCCTGCGTCTGAATACATGGAATGCGCAGGGAAGGGGGCGCCGTTGTTGTACATAAAACCTATATGGCAGATATCATAGGTGCTGATGACTTCGGGGATTGTATCGCCGTCAAGGTCTGCTGCGCCGATATTCTGGTTAAACCCGCCGTAATCATTACAATCCGGGTTATTCTGTACCTGGGGCCAGCCTGATACTACATTCCCCGCTATATCCCATACAACCGTTACCGGGCCTTCCATGGTCTTTATTGCAAGGACTTCCACTTTCCCGTCACGATCCAGGTCTTTTCCTGCAATGGAGCGTATCTCGCTGTTAGTGGCTCCTGGGAACTTTTGCGGCCAGCCTGGTAAAAGCATTCCTGTATGGTCATATACAGCAGCAGAATCGGAATAACCGATTGCAATTTCGCCATTGCCGTCGCCGTCAAGATCACCAACAACCGGTGCAGCATACTGGCGGGAACTGCCATGGTCATTGGGGGAAGTTGCATTCTCCCCTACCGGAGCCCGCCATAACATACTGCCGTCTGATTTCCAAACGTAAAGAACGCTGTGGCGTCCCGCAATTATCTCTTTGCTGCCGTCGCCATCGAGGTCATAGACAGCGGGTGATCCGAACCAGTTCTCATCCCAGCTTGCGGGCAGGGTTGTTCTTAGTACGGGCTTTGAAACAGGGTCGGAAAATAGTACTGAATTGAAGAAAAACAGGATTATTATGAGTGAAGATGATAAGCGGGGATAAATCACTATTCTACCCTTCGGTTATATGAAGTCACAATTATTTATCCAGGTTATTCTCTATTATTAATTTACTTAATTTTATTTGTAATGGAAAAGAAAAATTACCGTAGAAATGAATATACCTGTCATTTTTTAAGTAACATGTAAACCAGATGTTTGATAAATTTCGGAAAGAATATAATAAAAAGAATAAAAAGCGGCCTTACGGGAAAAGAAAATGTCTTTGTTCTGTCAATATATCTTTGAAAATCTATTTTCATTTTTTTTACCAGTGTTTCAATCTCCTTATCGGAACAATCAAGAAAGACTTCTTTAATCAAGTAAAAAATCTTCTGCTGCCTTCTTTGCGCTTTACACCATTTTCGTGAATAGCTGTTCCTGCTGTTGGCTAATAACGATTTAACCGCAAGGTCTGCCGCCTCCAGGGTATTCATTATACCACCGGCATTGAGCGGATTAACCTGCCGTGCTGCATCTCCAATGACAACCACATTATCTTTTACCAGTTTCTTCGGACAAGCGGATAACGGAACGCAACCGGTAATCAGATTGCTTTTCTCTGCCGAGGGTATGTTTTTGTCAATAAATGAATCCAGCAGCTCCTTAACTTGAGGCGAGTTACTATTACATCCATATAACCCGGCCCCAATGGAAATCTCTCCCTTCGCCTTTGAAAATGCCCATATATAGCCTTTTGGTATAATAGAAGAACCAATAAAAAAATGGAGGTAACCGTCATTGCAGAAGTCACTCTTCGCATGATACTGAACAGCGGGGAATGCGTCTCTTATTGGTACACTTTGTGTTATGCCTGCCCAGCGCCCGACTTTACTCTCACAACCATCTGCGCCAATGATAATCTTCCCAGCTATTTCATTACCGTCATGCAACTTTACACCTGCACAAACATTACTGCCTCGAACTAAGCCTATTACGCTTTTGTTAAGAAAAATGTCCGCACCACTTTCTTCCGCTTTATTTGCAAGCATCTTTTCAAATCTGTCACGATGCAGCATAACGCCGGCATCATTTACTTCAATCTTCAAAGGGTCTTCTTCATTAAGGTGGAATGTCATACCTTTTATATCACCGGCTATCCACGATTCATCAACTTCAACAAACCGTAACAGCTCAAGCCTGTTTCCGGTCGCTTCACCGCAGCGGACAGGAATGCCAACCTCACCTTTACGGTCTACAATGCATATTTTCCACCCTGCCCGGGCTAATTTCATACCGGTATATAAGCCGGCGATACCGGCACCAACTATAACTGCATCATAAACCATATTACACCTATTTGTCAATATTACTTATTCCGGGATTTTTGTTGGTAAAATGTTCTTTATTCCTTTTGAGCTTTTAATTGCAGAAACCGGGCAAAAGCATTCACATAAGCCACAGTTATTACACGCTTCAGTTATCTCGCTTTTGTCATCATAGATAACAATAGCAGTTTCAGGGCAGACCGCAGAGCAGCCACCGCAGAAAGTACACCTGGC
>JAUXBV010000313.1 GCA_030619215.1 Fibrobacterota bacterium
ATACTGATTATCTTTGATACTGTCCGGGAAGAATGCATTAAATCCGTTTATACCCCCAAAAAACATCTCTCCTCTTGGGCTTTTATACGCAGCGTAATGGTTAAATTCGTTGTTTTGCAATCCATCATTAACATCATAATTCCTGAATTTTCCGGTTTTTGGATTAAACCGTGATATACCTTTATTGGTGCTTAGCCAGAGGTTCCCCTTACCGTCTTCAAGCATGGTGTAAATAGTATTATCCGGCAAACCGTCTTTTTTTGAGAAACGGGTAAAAGTATTGTCATTTCGGTTGAACCTGTTAAGTCCTTCATGGGTTGCACCAACCCATAGTATTCCGGAGCGGTCTTCATAAATTGAATAGATAAAATTATCACTCAAGCTGTTTGGGTCGTTAGGATCTGACCTGTAATGAACAAACTCCCCTTTCTTTCTATCGAGCCTGTTTACTCCTCCACCTCCGGTCCCTATCCATAAAAATCCGGATTGATCCTCACAAACGTCGTAAACCCTGTCGCTACTCAAACTGTTTTGATTGTCAGGGTCATTTTTATAGCGGATAAACTGATCTGTTTCACGATTGAATTTATTCAGCCCTCCTCCTCTGGTCAAAATCCACAGATCATCTGAACGGTCTAAATAGAGACGGGTAATTTTATTACTACTCAAACTATGAGGATCTTCAGGGTCATTTTCATAATGAACACATTTACCTGTTTTACGTTCAAATCTATTTAATCCTTTATACGTGGCAACCCAAAATACACCCGATTTATCTTCACGAATATCACAAATTCTGTTATAATTTATGCTATAAGGATCGTCAGGGTCATGTTTATAAAAAGTAAATGTATTCGTTTTTCTATCTAACCTGTTCAACCCGCCATTATCTGTTGCAATCCAAAGGATCCCTTTACGATCCTCATAAACCTGCCAGATCATATTATCATTGAGACTGTTGGGATTAGTCGGGTCATGTTTGAAATGAGTGAATTTCTGGGTCTCTTTATAAAAGCTGTTCAGCCCCTTCCCACTGGTGCCGAACCAGAGCCCCCCAATAGTATCTTCAAAAATTGAAATTACCCTGTTGTGACTTAAACTGGTGGGGTCTTTAAGATTGCTTGCGTAACAGTGAAACTGCTCTTTTTCCCGGTTGAATATATTCAGTCCCCCGTTTTCCGTACCGATCCAGAGAGAACCGGATCTATCCTTATAAATAACATTAACATAATCATCACTCAAACTGGTACGATCACCGGAAATATGTCTATAACAAAAAAACTGTTCCCTGTCCCGGTCAAACCTGTTAAGCCCTCCTCCATAGGTACCTATCCATAGTGCACCCAGATTGTCTTCACAGATGGAAAGTACGTTGTTGCTGCTTAAACTGGTTGTGTCACCCCTGATATGCTTATAAAGAATAAACTGCCCTGTTTCTGTATCAAGCTTATTGAGCCCTCCTCCTTCAGTGCCAATCCATAGTATTCCATTTTTATCCTGATAAACCGCACGGATTGTATTATTACTCAAGCTGTTTGGATTTTCAGGATCGTTTTTATATCGGATAAACTGTTGTTGTTTCTTATCGAATCTGTTTAAACCATTTTCACTCCCTAACCAAAGTCCACCACTTCCATCCTCACAAATTGAAAAAATTCTATTGTCACTAATACTATTAGAGTCATCAGGATCGTGTAAATATCTTGTAAACTGGTCCTTTTCAGGATTAAATCTATTAAAACCATCATCCGTTCCTACCCACAAAATGCCACTGCGATCTTTGCACATTGAAAGAATGTAACTGTTGCTTAAAGAATTTGGATTATCGTGCTCAGACTCATAAACGGTAAGATTATTTCCATCGTATCTATTCAATCCGGCATGTGTCCCGATCCATATAAAACCATTATTATCCTGGATAATACACATTACGGCGCCCTGAGAAAGCCCATGCTCAACAGACAGATGGCGGAACCTGATATTCTCCCCTTGAGCATTTAAATAAAATACCTGACTAAGGAAAAGTAAAGATACCACAATTCTTAAACTCTGCTTTTGCCAATAAATAAGCATTAGAATAGCTTCCTTAAGCTTCAGGTAACTGGAAATAGAAATCACTACCGCCATTTGTACCGACTCTATATCCAATAATGCCGCCATGGGCTTCAATTATCAGTTTTGAAACAGCCAAGCCAAGTCCCGTCCCTTTTGGTAAAATGCCACTTTTATCCTCTAATTGCGCATAAGCGTTAAAGAGTAACTCCTGCTTGCTTAATTCAATCCCCGGCCCCTGGTCTGCAATGGAGAACTCTTGAAAAGGCTTGTCACTGATTTGAACACGTTTTATCGAAGCAGTAATCACTCCATTTTCCGGTGAAAATTTAATTGCATTTGATAAAAAATTGACCATCACTCTACTTACGCGATTTGGATCGGCCTGAACTCTGGTATTGACCTCAAGGTGTTGCTTCACGCGAATATTATTCTTGGAAAAAAGAGGCTTCATCAGCATTATTGTATCATACAATAACGTTCCTAAAATCACCTCTTCCTTTTTTATAACCATTTTACTTGCTTCAAACTTATAGATATCAAGCATGTCATTGATTAAATTGATCATGGTATAAGCTGATTTTGAAATGACCATACCGCTTTTAGCGCTTTCACTCCCGACATCATCCAGCTTCATTAACTCTGAATGACCCATAATACTTTGCAGGGGGTTCCGAAGGTCATGAACCAGCATCGCGGTAAAATTTGCTTTCAGTTTCAACTCATTTCCCAGTCTCCTTTTCTCCGATACCTGCTTGACATACGTTATCGATGCTATAAAAGATACCAGGATAACACCCAGTATTATTACTATGACAAGGAGCCTAAACCACCAGGTTTTCCAGAAGGGCGGTATGATTGTTATCCTTAATGATGCCCCATCTTCATTCCATATCCTGTCATTATTCGATCCTTTGACTTTGAAAACATATTTGCCGGGAGTAATATTTGTGTATGTCGCAAAGCGCCTGTTCCCCACATAGTTCCATTCCTTCTCCAGGCCCTCCATCTTATAGGCATAGCGGTTCTTTTCCGGAGCCAGATAATTCAAAGCTACAAAGGTAAATGAAAAAACATTGTCTTTATAGGAGAGCGTAATCTCTTTGGTTTCTGTTATTGATTTGGTAAGAATTAAACGCTCTCCAATTGTCTTTCCTATGGGCACTGATTTGTTAAATATTTGAAAATCTGTAATAACGACTGGCGGTATATCCTGATTATCCTTGATACTGTCCGGAAAAAAGGCATTAAATCCATTAATGCCCCCGAAAAACATCTCACCGCTCTTACTCTTATGTGCGGCATAGGTGTTAAATTCATTACTCTGTAATCCATCTTCAACATAATAATTTTTAAAAGTCTCCAATTTGGGATCAAACTTTGATAATCCCCTGTTGGTGCTCACCCATAGATTTCCTTTATTGTCTTCTAAAATGGTATATACTTCATTATTTGATAGGCCATTCTTCTCTGTGTAATGGGTAAACAGCCCTTTTTCCCGGTCAAACTTATTTAATCCTCCTCCATAGGTCCCTATCCATAAATTACCGGAACTGTCCTCACAAATTGCTTGAACATTATTATTGCTTAAGCTATGTATATTTTTTGGGTCTGAAGTATAATGAATAAATTGTTCCGTTTTCCGGTCAAACGTATTTAATCCTCCTCCATCTGTTCCAACCCAGAAAGTATTGGAACGATCTTCGTACAGGTAATAAACACTATTATTACTGATACTGGTACTGTCATCAGGATCATGTTTATAATGAGTAAAGTGCCCTGTTTTTCTGTTGAATTTATTAAGGCCTTCTCCTCTTGTTCCTACCCAGAGAATGCCAGAGCGATCTTCATAGATAGACCGGATTTTATTTTCACTTATAGAATAAGGATTATCAGGATCAAAAACATAATGGGTGAAGTGTTCTGTATCACGCATAAATTTATCAAGGCCATCATTAGTCCCAACCCATAACACGCCAAACCTGTCTTCATATACTACTGAAACTATATTGGAGCTTATACTGTGTGAATTTTTATTATCATGCACATAATGGGTAAAGATATTTTTTTCTCTATCAAATTTATTCAGGCCATCGGTGTCAGTTCCAATCCATAATACTCTTGACGTATCTTCATATATACACCAGACCATGTTATCACTCAGGCTATTACTGTTTTGATGATTATGTTTATAATGAACAAACTTTTCTGCTTTTTGATTGTATATATTTACACCATAAGAAGTTCCAATCCATATGGTACCGGTATTATCTTCTAATATTGAAAGGATTTCGTTACTGCTTATGCTATTTGGATTATCAGAATTATTCTGATAGCTGAAAAATTTCTCTTTTTTACGATCAAAAACCGAAATCCCTCCTGAATAAGTGCCGATCCATAGTCTACCGGACCGGTCCTCATAGATAACAGTAACATGATTATCATTTAAACTATAGGGATTATTGAGGACGGGTTTATAGCGTGTAAACTGCTCTTTTTCCCTGTTAAACCTGTTGAGTCCCCCATGCTCTGTGCCAACCCATAGCACACCATTTCCGTCTTCATACACACAGAGAACATAATTATCACTTAGCGAATTGGCGTCTTTTCTATCATAGGTATAATGAATAAATTGTTCCGTTTTATGATCAAATTTATTAAGCCCTCCTCCATAGGTGCCGATCCAGATAGTGCCTGATTTATCCCGGCACACGGCCCGAACCTCATTGCTGCTTATACTATTTTGATTGCCCGGGTCGTTTACATACCGGACAAATTGATTTTTTTCCTGATTAAACCTGTTTAAGCCATTACTCGTTCCTATAAAGAGTTCATTGGAGCCGCCTTGGCAGATGGCGTTGACCGAATTATCACTTAAACTATTTATATCATTGGGGTCATGAAAATATCGTTTACATATATTCTTCGCAGGGTCAAGCCGGTTCATTCCTTTCTCAGTGCCTATCCACAGTAATCCGTCATGGTCTTTACACATAGACAGGATATTATTATTGCTTACGCTTGTGGTATCATAAATATCTTCTTTATATACAATGAAATTGTATCCGTCATATTTATTCACCCCC
>JAUXBV010000289.1 GCA_030619215.1 Fibrobacterota bacterium
AGGATGACCTTCTCAATCGACATTGAAGCTTCGAATAATTCCCGGGCATTGGAATAATCGTTTTTCATAAAAGATACGATTCCAAGATTATTCATTGCATTTGCATAAACTCTGTTGGATTCCCCGACATTCTTCCTGGTCGTCTTCATTGCGAGTTTTAAAAGGCGTTCCGTGCCTTCATAATCCTTCATATTAAATCGGTTTAAAGCCATGACAAGGAGCGAAGCACCGGCAATCTCTCTTTTACTGCCGTCAGCAAAGGTTCCCTGGGTCTTGAACAGGAAAGTACCGGGATTTTCATAATGAATTGCTTTTTTAAAAAATGTCGGGTTCTGATTGATCGCAGGAATTAAATAACGCAAGGTACTTCTATAGCCAAGCTGGTCAACCACAACGAAATCCACACTCTGTTTCACCAGACCCATTATCAGCTTTATATTATCCTCGGAAAAAAGATAACAGCAGGTAGGGCGGCGGGAGAAAAGGTAGAAAAAGGATGACTTTCTGCAGCTAACCACCGATTCAGGGGCTGTGTTGTTCCTTACCCATAGGGCAATCCGAAAATAATTCTGCCAGTTTTGCGGATAGGGCTTGCCTGCATCTATGTGCAGCTTTTGTACTATCGGTAAATTGAAAAGAAATATAATGGTAAACCACAACGGCAGTGTTTTGACCTTTATATTCTTTTTCTCCAGTAAAGCAGATATAAAGCAAAGTAACCCGGATACTGTCAGGAGCCAGAGCAGCGGGACAATACCGATGATAAAACGAACCCCAAACCATTTACTGGGCCAGAAAAGAATTATTCCAAAAGTACCGATCAGGTAACCGGCAACCAGAGCCCTGTAATTTTTGATACCGCGGATGCCGTAAATGAATAATGCAACTATTATTATTCCGACAAGCCAGCCTAATGGCCGAAATGCTGCAATCTTCTTTTCTGCAACAGGGAAAAATACCATAGGTATTTCAATTGAAATATACCGTTTTACATTTGTAAAAAACCGCCCGAGAAGCTGTGCGGCGCTTGCGGCTCCCGCATCCGGATTATACGGGTCAGCCAATAGCAATTGCTGAAGATAGGGGCTGGAGCCCTGCATTTGTACCCAGACAATCCAGGGAAGGATTAAAATAACGATCGCAGCAGTAAACCATAATGCATACTGATATCTGCGTTTAAGCAGGAAATAAAAAACAGTTCCTATGAGCAATGCGATACCCTGAGTGCGAATAAAAACGCTTGCCGCTAATAGTATAACGGCAATATAAAATGCTCGCTCCCTGTATGGTGGATTGGAAAGATCAACTCTGATAATGGCATATAAAGCTGCCATTGTGAAAAAAAGAAAGGGGATTTCACTCATCATAATATGGGAAAAACCAAGCAGGTGAGGATTTGTTGCTACAGGTAATAGAATTGCAGGAAAGAACCATTTATTAATACCAAATTTTATCATTAATAAAAAAAGAAGTACTATTGTACCGAAAAATAAAAGGCCATTCATAATCTTTAAAACAAAAATATTGGCCAACTCATTCTCAGGTGAAAAACGTATGATTATTGACATTATTGCAGGATACCCCGGAGGATATTGCGTATGCGGCTTGTTTTCACTTGTCCATATTTCCGAATAGCCATTACCGGAAGCTATTGACTGGCCAAGCAGGTAATACGTTACATTGTCACCGTTAAGCGAAAGTTTTTTATCGAAGACATAGATATAAAAAATTGCGGTAAAAAATAATAATAGTATAAGTGCTAAGTTTGATTTATTAAGAAGAGTATTTAATTTTTTCATGTCAATATTATTAATACCCGAATTCTGCACGTTCTTTCGCACAATGGCAAGTGTTAGAGGAACGAAAACCTTAGCCGTTTCAGAGAGATGCTGGTCGCTGGATGCTGGATGCTGGATAAAAAAACATACACTTTGGGTTCTTTTTTAACATCCAGTTTCCAGCATCAAGTATCCAGTATCTGCCCGTTTATAGCAATGCCTTTCGACAAATTGTTAGTTTTCAGTTGTAAACACAGGTGCAAAATCCAGGTAATAACCGCCTATTCTTCTTTCTCACCAGCCCTCGGATGCGCCTGTTTATATACTTTATGTAAATGTTCCTTTGAAATATGAGTATATACCTGTGTTGATGAAAGGGACGAATGGCCCAGGAGCTCTTTTACCGCTCTTATATCAGCGCCGCCATCCAGCATATGGGTTGCAAAAGAGTGGCGCAGCACATGCGGGCTTTTCTTCTTCTGCCGGCTTACAGCAGCGAGCTCCTTTGTGACAATTCTCTCTATCTGGCGCCGCGACAGACGCTGCCCCTTTTTATTAACAAAGAGAGGGTCATCGTGCGCTTTGGCCATGCTTCGAACGGTAAGGTATCGTTCGATAAGCTGTATGGCGTCCGGTGTTACCGGGACGATTCTCTCCTTGCGCCCTTTTCCCAATACCCTGACCAGCCCGTTTTTCCTGTCGATTGTGTCCACGTTGAGGGCATGGAGCTCTGCAAGGCGCATACCTGTACCATAAAGCAGCTCCACAATTGCCCGGTTTCGTAATAAAATTTCATCATCAGGAACCGGCATTATCATCATCTCCGCCTGTTTTTGCGTAAGAAACGAAGGCAGGGGTTTGTCAAGTTTTGGAGTTGAAAGTGTCTTCGCAGGATTGAGCTGAATAATACTATTCTTTACACAATACCGGGAAATCGACTTGAGCGTGGCAACCTTGCGGGCGACGGTTCGCGGCCGCACCCCCTTTTCACTGAAAGAATAGATGAATGCCCGCAATACCTGCTTTGTGAAAACTTGATTTACGGAAGGCTTCCCGATTTCCTTCTCAGTAAAAGCTGCGAACTGGGAAAGATCACGCCTGTAAGCATCTATAGTATGATTTGAATAGCCCCGCTGTTTTTTCAGATATTCAAGGAAGTCCTGTATAACACTTGTCAAAGAAGGCATATCTATTCTTTTCTCTCTATTACTTATAAAGCCGGTTTAATACCCCATTTTTTCTATATCCGGGATATTTAAAAAAAATTGAATGTTGATTCATTATGCTATTCTATAATATAAACTACATAAATAAAGCAGTTATTAAAAGACCTCATTACCAATGATATCTCATTATAACGATAAATAAAATTTCATAAATAGCACCATTATATTCTGTAAAATTATTTTAAGTAGAATTAATAAATCGTCCAAAGCATTATAAAAGTATTTTACATCCTTTAATCGAAAACAAAAATGAGTAGTAAAAAAACATACTACCCTCTCTTTTTATGGTTCAGGTTTATTATCGGATATACCTTTCATATACTCTCATCACTATTTTTTCTTACGTTCATATTCCCGCTCTCCCTACTCTTTTTGCCATTCGGCAAATTAACTCACTTTTTCCTGAATACCACCATGCGAGCTTACCTGGCCTTTCTTACAAGAGTGTTTCTGCCTGGACTGAAGTTATATGACATAAAAGAAATCAGCGGATTCAGCCTTATACCCAAAGGTAAACCGCTAATATTTGTTTCAAACCACAGCGGAAAACTTGACGGGCCTTTCCTGCTTGGTATCCTCAAAAACACGGTCGCTATTATGAAACCAAAGTATGCTGCAATGCCTGTCTATTCAAAGCTGGTAAGGAATTTGGATTTTATCAACATAGAGCAGCATTCGCGGAAAGCCCTTGAAGAGACCATCAGCCGTACAAAAGAGGTCCTCGCAAAGGGGAAAAACCTGCTTGTTTTCCCTGAAGGAACACGCTCCTCTACCAAAAGAATATTACCCTTTAAAGAGTTTGCCTTCAGAATAGCCCGGGAAAAAAATATCAGCGTGGTTCCCATTGTGATATACAGCGATTTCGCATTTATGGCAAAAAACTTTCGTAGTTATTTTCCTTTGAAAAAGTTCTCCGTTGCTATCAGGTGCCTCTCTCCTGCTACACCCCTGGAAAACGAATCACCCGTTGATATGGCTGCCCGTGTCCGTAAAATAATGGTAAAGGAGATGGCTGAAATTGAAAAAAGCATTCAATAAATAATTGAAAGGACTGCCTGAATGTCAAAAAAAATTATCTATGATACAGAGGCTATTAAAGAAATCCTGCCGCACCGCCCGCCGTTTCTTTTTGTCGATCATGTTATCAGCTTTACACGGGATAAAAAAATCGAAACGGAGCGGTATCTGCATGAGGACGAGCCATTTTTCAAAGGGCATTTTCCTGAAAAACCGATCATGCCCGGCGTTCTGGTTACCGATGCCTTGGCCCAGACAAGCGGACTCCTCTGGGGATTCAGTAAACAGGCAGCAGAAAATGAAACCAAATCGGCAATGCCTCCGCCGGAAATATTCTTTCTTGCAGCGGCAAACATGAAATATCTAAAACCGGCATACCCGGGTGACACATTGCACCTGACCTCTTTTGCAGAGAAAAATTTTGGTGCATTGTATACCTACTCGGTTGAAGCTACAGTAAAACAGAAATTGATTACAAAGGGAAAACTCACATTGGTAATGATGAAAGGGGAAATATGAGAATTCTTGTTATTCGGGGAAACCCGCGCAAAAACGGTCATACCCAATACATCACCGATCTTGTAGTAAAAGGTGCTCTGGAAGCAGGGGCAGAAATCAATGATATCGATTTACATAAAAAAACAATAAACGAATGTACCGGCTGCTACGACTGCTGGACACAATCGCCAGGAAAATGCATATTCAGGGATGATATGGATGAATTGCTCAACCTGTTGATAGCAGCAGATATTGTCCTGTGCTCAACCCCTCTCTATGCATATAGCATGAGTAATTCGATGAAAATATTCTTTGAGCGTACCCTTCCGCTTTTTAAACAGGGCATTGTCCCTTCCCCCGACGGGCTGTTCCGCAATAACCTTCGTTTTCCGGACAAATGGGTAAAAAAGGGCCTTGCATTTATCAGCGCCGGTGCACTGAAGAGCCAGGACAATTTCAAAGGGCTTGTTTCGACCTTTTTCCTTCTTGCAAACGGAACGTATATGACCTATAGCGGTGGCTTAATTCGCCCGGAATCATACCTTCTGCAATTTAACCTTGCTAAGCCAAAAACGGTTAAGCTCATTGAAACCGGCCTTATGCAGGGCGGCAGGGAGCTTGCAGTTGAAGGCGGATTTTCCGAAGAAACACAAAAGAAAGTCTCCACTCCCCTTTCAATCGATACGTTTCACTTTAAAAAATACTCGGATATTTACTGGGAGCACGTTATCTCAATGGGCGCTGAAGGAGCCGACCTCGAAAAAGTGAAATACAGGGTTACAACCGATGTCAGAATACTCATGCATGAGATGGCGCGAAGTATTGATCCCCTGGCAACTGCAAGATTAAAAGCTGTTTTCCAGTTTGATTTTCCCGATAAAAAACTGCACTATTGCCTTACG
>JAUXBV010000233.1 GCA_030619215.1 Fibrobacterota bacterium
CATCTCAGATTCATAAAGAAGTTAATTCCCACCCGGAATGGGGTTTGCGTGTTATCAATAAATTGGATATCAGCATTCCACAAGTAGAGTTTGAGAAAGTTCTAAAAAACTGCTATGTGGAAGAGGTGTTTTTCTGTATACCTCGAAGTGTGGCAAAGGAGGGCTTTCAAGTGGATCCCTATTTGCAAATATGTGAGGAGATGGGTCGCCCTGCACGGGTTTTTGATAACCTGTCACATGTAACACGTTTTGCACAATGGGAATACCATGATTTTATGGAACATCCAACATTTATTTCACATACGGTAGAACTTGATCCTGATCAGATATTATTCAAACGCATTTTTGATGTTTTTGGCTCAGCAGTTGGGGTAGGCATTTTAATTGCATTTTATCCAATTTTAGCAATACTAATAAAGCTGATCTCAAGAGGGCCCGTGTTTTTCAAACAGGTTAGGGTTGGGAAAAACGGCAAGCGGTTTGTACTCTATAAATTCAGATCAATGACGGCTGATGCGGAAGTTAAAAAGACAGCCCTAGAGAGGCAGAATGAGCTTAACGGCGCTATTTTTAAAATTAAAAACGATCCTCGCGTAACACCTGTTGGTAGAATATTAAGAAAATTGAGCCTTGATGAGCTTCCCCAATTCATTAATGTGCTTAAGGGTGAAATGTCGCTTGTAGGAACTCGCCCGCCAACCCCGGAAGAGGTAAGCAAGTATCAGAAATGGCATCACAGAAGGATTAGTATAAAGCCGGGAATTACTGGAATGTGGCAGGTGTCCGGCAGAAATGCAATCAAGGATTTTGATGAGATAGTCAAACTCGACCTGAAATACATTGACTCCTGGAATATCTGGCTGGATATTGTCATCATGATAAAGACACTTTTTATCGTATTTAAGCGAGATGAGGCTTACTAAACACATTCTATTCATTAATTGTAAAGATTCCCTTAGGTGTTTATAATGAATAAAAAGAACAATTTCGTTTTTATAGTATTTCTCCTGGCTGTTACAGCCTATTCGGTTCCCCTGGAAAATTGGCGGGCGCCTTTTTATCGCATTGCTGTTGAGCAGGGAGAAGTAACCGGTTCCCCAAGTAATATGTTCTGGGATGATATGCGATTCTCGTATATTATGAATACCTATCTCTGGCCTGATTCCGTCAATTATTCACAGGACCACTGGACACTGGAACCCGCCCTTATACCCATGTTTTCAAATGAGAAATTTATTACGGATAAAAATTCGAATTTTCATTTTGATTTGCTCAGTGATTTTAAATTTAAAAACCTGACGATACGGACGGTCCTGGACGTTGATCAGAGCTATAATGAAAAAAATCCTGATTACGTCTGGAAAACAGACCGGATTGCAGCCGGATTAATTGAAGAGGCCTATTTGCAGTACACCGGCAATCATGGCTTTGCACGATTGGGAAGGCTTAAGCGTAACTGGGGCCCTTTTTATGACCGCAGTATTTTGCTTTCCAATAATTCCTTTGCATACGATGCTTTTGAATGGCAGCTATACACTTCATTCCTTGAATTCAGACATCTCTTTTCTGCTTTTCCAAGATTATATTCATATATAGATACAAAGTGGCAAAAACAGAATCGATATTTTACTGCCCATGCACTGAATTTCATTTTTGGAGAATGGGCGTCGATTGGTGTTTCAGAAACGGTAATTTTTTCACGAGCTAGCGGTTTCCCTGATATTCAGTTAATAAACCCATTTTCTATCTATTCTGTTATAAACACCAACGCTGAAGGGCCCGTAAACCTTATGCTCGGTTTCCAGGGTTGGGTCCACCCGTTTACCGATAAAATAACCATAAAGGGACAGGTCGTCTTTGATGATTTTCAGGTAGATGATAAGACTGTTATGGATCAGGAGCCTATGCACTGGGCCGGAGATTTTGGCGTTTACTGGGTTGACCCTTTACCCATACAACTCAATCACCATATCAGCGTTGAATACCGTTACCTCTCAAAATGGATGTACACTGTTACAACTGCAAATACATTTAAGGGGGAACGCTATACATATCTCGGTCGCAGCCTGGGCTATCAGGATATTGACGGTGATTTTTTAAAGGGCTCATTTACTTTAGTGGGTAATAATTTCTGGGTAACATCATTGGGTATGAGCCTTACAAGGAAGGATACCTGTACGATAAATAGTCTTTGGCCGAGCGATACCCTTGGTTATACCAAGGAAGACCCTCTATCGAAAAGAGCACACCTTAAGACAACAATTAATGCCTTTTTAGAAGCACATGGGTATCTTAAAGATTATTTCGATATGCACCTGAGTTTCGAAAATCGCTGGATTAAGGATAAGAAAGAGTCTAATGAATATAAATATGATCCCAGGATTTCACTGATATTGTCACTACATTTTTGTGATTTCTTCTGGCTGTTTAATAAAGACAAAATTAATTAAAATCCGGGTAATCAGGGTTAGGTTTAATTATTTCCGCATCAATTCTCTTCCAGCTCTTCATCTTCTTCCATAGCATCTTCTAAACGATTTTTCTTCCATTCTTCGGGAGATACACCGGCAAGGCGTTTAAAAGTATTTATAAATACGGTTGTATCAGGAAAGCCGGCCGCCCTTGCAATATCTTCTATAGCACTATCGGGCTCAGTAAGGTATGACTTTGCTTTTTTTATCCGTGAGAAAATAATAATTTTTCGGCATGAAGTGTTGAGCTCCCGCTTAAAGGCTTTCTCAAGCTCAGGGGTGGAGCATCCGTATTTACTTGCTATATAATCCGGACTGAGGCCGGGTTTCTCAATGTTGTATTCAATGATGTGCATAATATCTTTGAGCATTGGAGAAAGTTCTTTTTTTTCGAGTTTTTCATAATAGAGATCTTTATGTTTTTTGTACAGCAGGAGGTAAACCATTGCCAATAAAAGAAGGGCTACAAATACAAGAGAGAAAGTAAGAAGAATTTTTAGAGGAAGGAAAAGCTGACGAAGAACAATGGTTCCCCATTCATTTGGGTTGTGCCGGCCGGAAGGTTCTGTGCCGGCCCAGGTATAGACCTGTGGCTCATTTTGGTTAGCGTCGTTTACGTCAATAACAGAGATATCGAAGCCAAAATACTTGTTGGGGAATTGGAGCGCGGAGAGTACGCAAAACGGAATGCGCGCCTCAATAATATAGCCGTAACCGGTAAGCCTGCTTCGCCACTCCATCTCCTCGTCGATACGAATAATGACACTGTCTACCTGTGTATACCCGGTATCAGACATGTCAACAACCCAGGAGAAGCTTCTGCTTTTTGGCCCGAGGGAGATGATGCGATGGTTAATGTTTAAAAATTGTGTTCTGCTTCGGGTCAGGTCAAAGGAAACTTCTATTCTATCGGAGTAAGTGACAAAAGGGTCATATATCTCTATGGCGAGGAAGAAATCTGCACCTGACCATGAGCATTTAAATCCCCCGCCGGAAGGAAAACGGGCATATGCGAACCGTCGCCACTCGTCAAGCTTACCGTCAATGCTGAACTCTTCGTTAGTTCGGGCCTGTTTACAGGTATATCGTTTTTTCGACCGTTGTATGTTACGATCGATAATCCAGTGGTGGGGTTGCGGTGTAGAAATAATAGTATCGCCATTGACGTGATACAGTATATAGCCAAATTGGAGGTGGAGCTGATCCTGATCGGGAAGGCGGCTGTAATTCCACTGAGCTGAGAACGGTGCTTTTGTTACATAAGAAACGGTATCTGTTTTAGAGGGGTAATAATTTACAAGAAGAACAGCACCGGTGACTTTACAAATTGGCTTTATCGTGTATTCAACCGCCTCCTGATTTAATATTGAATAATGCTTCGGGCTGATTATTACGGCACTGTCACTGCTGACTATTTTACTTCTTCGGTTTTGCGTTGAGTCGGTTGAGCTGTATAGGGACACGCAAAAAAGGATAGGTATGATAAATGGCAAAATTTTCATTTTTAGATATATGATTTTGGTTTAAGGCTTCAAAAAAACCTTTATTGAACAAATAGTTTACGCCATATATATTTTTCAATAAAATATAAACTAATATATTGGAGCATTACCTTCGCGGCCTATTTCATAAATATGGTAACATCTCGCAATGACAGATTATAAATACGTAGCTATATTTATAAACATGTGTATTAGTTAAATAGTATTGAGTATACTTAAAAGGATATAAGGAAATACCATGAAATCAATAAAGACAATCCTTTTGATTTTAGCCGGCGTCTGGACCACCTTATTAATTATTGAAAAGATTTTTAACACTACCAATTCGATTAAAATAAGAAGCCTTTCCTTACCAAGAAGAATTATACATAATTCAATCCGTTTGTTTAAATCTGCCCTACTGTTCTCTTTGGTTATCGCTAATGTATTCATGGCAATAGCGCTTATCGAAGATAAAAAGTAGAAAGTTGGTATATTAATCTATAAAAGGGAGGGCTTTTACGGATACAATATATTTGGACAATAATGCTACCACTCGAGTGGCGCCGGAAGTTCTCGAGGTTATGTTGCCATTTTTTAAAGACAAGTATGGCAACCCGTCGAGCATTCACAGCTTTGGCGGGTCGGTTAAAAAACATATCAACACAGCACGGGAACAGGTAGCTTCACTGCTCAATGCGAAACCGTCCGAGATATTCTTTACAAGCTGCGGATCAGAAAGTGATAACTTGGCTATACAGGGTTTTTGCAGGGAACATGCTGGCAATACAAAGCTTATAACATCTGCCGTGGAGCACCCGGCTGTCCGGGAGTGTTGCCGTTCTATGGCTGGGAATAATATCCCGCTTCATGAGATTGGTGTGGATAACGAAGGCCTTCTGGATAAAGAAATGCTTGGGAAAATCTCAATGGATAACCATACCCTTGTGACAATAATGTGGGCCAATAATGAGACAGGGGTATTATTTCCATTACAAGAGATCGCTGAGATGGTAAAAAAGCGTGGTGGTATTGTACACACCGATGCCGTTCAAGCTGTTGGTAAGATTCCTGTTAATCTACAGGATGTTCCCCTTGACATGCTCTCGCTTTCCGGCCATAAGCTTCATGCACCAAAAGGGGTTGGAGCAATATTTATTCGTGAAGGAATAAATATTGCACCACTGGTTTATGGCGGACATCAGGAGCATGGCATTCGCGCCGGGACGGAAAACGTTCCATATATCGTAGGACTTGGCAAAGCCTGTGAGCTTGCTGCTGAACACATGGAGGAAGAGAATACACGTGTTCGGGCTATGAGAGACCGGCTTGAGAAAGGCCTTCTTGAGAGCTGTAAAGACGCAAAATTGAATGGGTATCCGGAGCAAAGGCTTCCCAATACAACAAACATCAGCTTTGAATTTATTGAGGGTGAGTCAATACTTCTTCTGCTGAATGAACACAATATTGCAGCATCATCCGGATCGGCATGTACAACTGGCTCATTGGAGCCGTCTCACGTAATAACGGCAATGGGTGTCCCCGATACGCTTGCGCACAGCTCAATTCGGTTCAGCCTGAGCATTTACAGCACGGAGAAGGAGGTCGATATCGTTCTGCGGGATATGCCCGATATCGTTGATTACCTGCGGCGGCTGTCTCCTTTTGTAAAGGAGTAGGCTCCGGAGAGGCTATCATCAGGGGCTATTTTTATAAACGGGAATTATGGGAAACAGTAGATCATGAACGATATAGGAAAAGAGATTGAAAGGCTCAAGCAGGAGAAGAATGCGGTAATACTTGCCCACACCTATCAGAAGGGTGGGGTTCAGGATATTGCAGACTTTGTTGGTGATTCGTATGGCCTCAGCGTTCAGGCGAAGGAAACGAAGGCGGATGTAATCGTATTTGCCGGTGTGAGATTCATGGCTGAAACCGCAGCGATACTCAGCCCCCAGAAGAGAGTTGTTATGCCGGTTGAAGATGCAGGCTGTCCAATGGCCGACATGATAAATCCTGAAGAGCTGAAGGAATATAAAGAG
>JAUXBV010000334.1 GCA_030619215.1 Fibrobacterota bacterium
CCTAACTGTTAAAAGCAGAAAGTCTATTTCCATAAGATACTGCAATTTAGTTAAAATTCAATTACTTAAATTATAATATAGCCTTTATTATTACAAATGGAAACGTGATTTAAAAAATTGATATATGCCGGTCGGTTAATTTGTATTTAATAAACTTTACTTACTTATTGATGATTGATATTTTTAGATTCTCTCTGTCTTAAATATCTACGTTTTTTCGTAGATTTTTCAGACGTAGAGAATCTTATCCAGCTTCACCGGATTAGATAAAACTAACATAAAAATTTATTCAATTTTAAATTCAAGGAGTCAAAAAATATGCCTGAAACAAACATCGAAAAATTCAAGAAGGGAAGAGAGGCGCTTAATGAAATAGTGTTGAGGTACGGTGGAAGAAACATTAAAAGGTTTTTCACCATTGATACGCAGGTATACCAGGAAGGCGCTATTCCGAAAAAATATAAGGAGCTGTTGGGCCTGGTGTCTTCACTTGTTCTGCGGTGTGATGATTGCATTAAATATCATATCATTCAATGCAAAGGAGAGGGTGTAAATGATAATGAACTTGAAGAGGCGCTTGCCATAGGGCTTGTTGTTGGGGGTTCAATTACGATACCGCATCTCAGGAGGGCATTACAGGCTTGGGATGAATTAAAAGATATCGAATAAGTAAATAGATATTTTTAATCGTTAAATAGGATATTAATACTGTAATTCCCATTACTCATTAAACAGGCGGATGTCAAGATTCCATTATTTAATACAACTGAAATACATGCAAAAGCTGCTGTCGATTTTGCATTAATTACATAAAAAACCCAACATCATCACCCCATAACCCTTTTACTATAACTTCATTTACCTATTTTACCCCGAGATACCATGATTGATTATTAAAACACTAGTCGGCTGTTGATATTTTCCCGTATCTATAATATTATTAACAAAGAACGCTTTTAGTAAAAGCTAAATCGGAATTACTACTATGTATTTTTTATCCTATATACACTTCTTCAGTTCAATTGTATACCTGTTTTTAGCCATTTTTGTATTAACCAAAAACCCGAGAGCACTTTTTAACAGAGTCTGTTCTTCAACACTTTTCTGCTTTTGTATATGGAGCTTTGGTATAACTTTCACTCACAACCCGTCAGTTTCAAAAAACACCGCAGTTCTATTTGAAAATATCGGAGCCGTCGGGTGGATTAACTTCAGCAGTTTTTTCCTGTGGTTTGTAACTATTTTTGTCGGGAAAAAAAGAATTTCCAGATCAAAGTATTTTATCATCTCCATTTTCATAATTCCTCTACTTCTTTTATATAAACAGTTTAGTGGCGACTTACTCTATGACCACAGGCTGCAACCTTATGGATGGATTGCACCATGGTCTAATTCAATCTGGACATACCTTTTCTGGAGCTACTATTTCATTATGTCATTGACCGGTCTCTATCTGATCTTTGACTTCAGGAAAAAAACAGAAGAAGAATTTAAAAAACAGCAAGCACAAATAATCCTAATTACCGGCCTAATTCCTCTAGCACTAGGTACAATATCAAATGTCTTGATGAGAAAAATGCACTTATATACTTCACCTCCAATTGGTGATATTTTTATTTTAATCTGGGCTTTTGGAATAGCCTATGCCATCTCCAAGTATAAGCTCTTAAGTATCACCCCAACAATCGCAGCTGACAAGATTATCTCCACCATGAAAGACCTCTTAATCTTATTGAACCCGCAGGGAAAAATAGTTTCAGTTAATAAAGCCGTATCAGATTCCTTAGTTTATGATAATGAAGAATTGGAGGGCAACTCTATTGAAGCGCTTTTTCCTGATGATTCTAAATCTGATATATTACAAAAAATTACCAAAGAAGGAAAGCAGAAAAACCTCGAGCTTTACTTTAAAACAAAAAAAGGCAAGCATGTACCGGTCAGCCTTACTACTTCCGGGATTCCGGGATATGGAATCGTTTGTATCGCACGGGACATCACACTGCAAAAAGAGTATGAAGGTTCCCTTATGAAAGATAAAAATGTATTAGAAGCGAGGGTAGAGGAACGAACGAAAGAATTGAGTGCCGCCAATGAGGAGTTGATACAGGAAATTTTTGAACGTAGAAAAACAGAGGAAGAACTTAAGGACTCTGAAGACAGGCTTAAAATTCTTTTTGAATTTGCACCTGATGCATACTATATAAATGATTTTGCGGGTAACTTTATTGACGGTAATAAAAAAGCTGAAGAATTAACCGGTTACAAAAGGGATGAATTAATCGGCAAGAGCTTCCTTAAACTCAAATTGTTACTTGCTTCACAAATACCAAAAGCTGCCAAGGCTCTTGCCAAAAATGCCTTAGGCCACCCGACAGGCCCTGACGAATTTGTATTAACCCGAAATGACGGCAGTAAAGTTCCTGTTGAAATCAGTACCCACCCAATTAAAATTAAAAATAAAAAGTTAGTGATTGGTATTGCCAGGGATATATCACAAAGAAAACATGATGAAGAGGAAAAAACCAAACTGGAAGAGCAGCTCTTTCAAGCTCAGAAAATGGAGGCAATAGGGCAGCTTGCCGGTGGCATTGCCCACGACTTTAACAACATGCTTGGTGCAATATCCGGTTATGCTGAAATGATAAAGAGAAAATTCGCCGAGAATAATCCGACACTGGAAAAATATATAACCAGGGTGTTGGATGCTGCAGTACGTTCAGCAGATTTAACCTCTAAGCTTCTGGCCTTTGCCCGAAAAGGCAAATATGAAATTATCGCAGTTAATATACATGAAAATATTGAGGAAGTTATTAGCCTTTTAGAGCATATAATTGATAAGCGTATTAAAATTAACATGCATTTTAATGCAAATCCCGCAACGGTCATGGGCGACACTTCTCAACTGCAAAATGCGATCCTGAACATTGCAGTAAATGCACTTGATGCAATGCCTGAGGGCGGTGTGTTGACCTTTACAACAGGTATCGTCAGACTTGATGAAGAATTTATCAGCACCCGTTCATATAGAATTATTCCCGGGAAATACCTCAGGATCTCGGTTACTGACACCGGTATTGGTATGGATGAAGAAACCAGGGCTCGGGTATTCGAACCGTTTTTTACTACCAAGGAACTGGGGAAAGGTACGGGGCTTGGACTGGCAAGTACTTATGGTGTTATCAAGAACCATGACGGTTATATTGAGGTAAAGAGTGAGAAAAGCAAGGGTACCGCATTTGAGATATACCTGCCGTTTGTTGACAAGCCAAGTAAAAAAACAATGACGGTATCCGAAAAACCGCAAAAAGGTAAAGGTACAATTTTAGTCATTGACGATGAAGAATTGATAAGGGAAATAACGAAAGATGTTTTAGGCGAATTGGGGTATACTGCAATCACGTGCAATGACGGTGAACAGGCGATAGAATATTATAAAAAGCACCATAAAGGGATCGACCTGGTTATTATTGATATTATATTACCAAACATCAATGGGTATGATTGTTTTATTGAACTTAAAAAAATCAATCCCCATGTTAAAGCAATTGTATCATCCGGGCAATCAACATATGATGAAGTAGAAAAAATGATTACGGAAGGCGCTTTTGGATTTGTCCAAAAACCTTATGAGATAAATTACCTTTCTAAAATGATAAGTAAAGCATTGAGTAAATGAAGCAATGTATAGTAGCCTAATTATCAAGATTCCTTTCAATTAACATTACCTTCCTATATAGCCCTTTTTAAATTACTACCCTGAATTCACGGATATCTTGGATCAGTATATATTATTAGGCAAACTTATGAATTAAATGGATAAACAAATGGGAATAAACCTACAGGTTCTTGGAAGCACAAGCGCTGGAAACTGCACTGTAATCTGGAATAATAAAAACGCCCTTTTAATCGACTGTGGATTCAGTCAAAGATATATATGCCGGAACCTTAAGTATATAAATCTTGATTTTACGAGTATTTCCGGTTTACTTATCACTCACACCCATACAGACCACGTGAACAAATCCATACTTTCCAGGTTTGTAAAAGAACATGTTCCCATATTCTGTCATAAAAAAGTATGTAAAGTCCTCAGTAAAAAATTTCTTGAAATTAAATCGGCCCGGAAATTAAACCTGCTTAATACATTCAACAAAGAGCTATTCACTATCGGCTCTTTCGAAGCGCAGGCCTTTGAAGTACCGCATGATTCTTCCGGAGGATGCTTTGGGTTTAATATATTCTCAAGGTCAAATTCGGGTGAAAAGAAAGTAACAATAGCAACCGATTTAGGCTACCCCTCCAACACCATATTGCCATACTTTATCGACTCTGATGTAATTGTCATAGAGGCAAATCATGACAATGACATGCTGGAAAACTCGTCAAGGCCCCGCTGGCTGAAGAAAAGAATTGCCAGGATTGGACACCTTTCAAACAGCCAATGTGCCGATCTTCTGAAAGATGTTTTAAACAGGTCGGATAAAATGCCGAAAGCAATAATCCTGGCACACATAAGTCAAGAGTGTAATACCAATAATGATGCGGTGGGTTGTATTAAAAGGATGCTTATGCAAAATAATTACAGTAATATAAAGGTTATCGAAACGTATAAAAGAAAGGCAAATAATACTGTTAGTATATAAGTGCCGTTTGTTTTATATTTTAACAGTATGTTGAGCGGTAGGGCATGGCAATGACCTATCCGCTCTTACATAATGTTATGCATTAGTATAACAGTATGTTGAGCGGTAGGACATGTCAATGGCCTATCCGCTCTTATAATGAGTACTTACAAATTTACCCAGTGCCCTTCAGGGTGTTTGTTAGTACGAATTATCTCTTTTAAAAGAGACACAATGTTATACTGATAAATCAGCACCTTGTAACGATAAATCGGCACCTTGTGCTTTAGTATAACAGTATGTTGA
>JAUXBV010000553.1 GCA_030619215.1 Fibrobacterota bacterium
TCAACAAAGCCTTTTCCTATTTGATAGGTAGACCGAATAGTCCATTGAGCAACACCAATCTCAATGGATTTAGCATATGCCTTAAGAGAGGGTTCCAGTGCCCTTGTCTTTTCTCTTAATTTCGTCTGGACCGCTTTCGCGTTCTTTCCCGTAAGCTTTATTGCATCCATTTGTTTCTGTTTGACCCGGCCCAATGCATAATAGGCTTTTGCGGCTGCCGCAGGATCAATCTTTGCCTTCTTGTGAAACTTTTCATATATAGCAACCGCGCTTTGAGCATTTATTTGAGCATCCTTGAGTTTTTCCATTTTCATATACGCTTCAGCTGCCTTGATAAATGCTGAAACCTGCTTGGATCTATTGCCGGTAAATTTATTTCCATACGAATTAAAAGCTTTTGCCATTGCAGCGTATTTTTTTTGTTTTTGATAACAGTACCCTATAGCGTAATAGCCCTCAGCAGCATATTCCGATTCCGGGTATTTTTTAGCGAGAACAGTATAAAGTTCGATAGCCTTGGGATACATTTTCGCTTTTTCAAAAATGAGTCCGCCATTATAAATGGCAAGCGGTACCCGCTTATCCTTCGGATACCTATGCATTGTAGCTTCATACATCTGGCCGGCTTTATTAAACATCTTGGCTTTTTTGTAATTGTCAGCGGCGGAAGATAAACTTGGAATCGCAAAATCAGCCTTTGCAACTTTCGATGATGCCAATTCAAACGTTTCACCAGCTTTCTTGAAATCTCCCAGTTTTTTATAATTTTCAGCAGCACGGACATACGCTTTTTCACGAAGCTTGGATTTAGGAAACTTCTCTCCCAGCTCTTTAAAGGTCATGGCAGCAAGGTCAAGGTTATTTGCTTCCTCCAGGCTTACACCGGCTTCAAACCATCCCCTGTCTGCAATATTACTTATGGGAAATTCAGCGGATATTGATTTATAAGTATCCGCAGCACCTATTAAGTTTCCTGATTTTTTAATTGACTTGGCATTCTTAAACATGGCACCTGCAGCAAGGTCAACAACTTCCTTATAATCCGGAGTGTTCGGCTTCTCCCTGACAAGGAGGTTCTTATATTTTTCAAGAGCCATATTATACTCGCCTGCCCCAGCATAGGTATTTGCGAGCATTCTCATTGCCTTTTTACCATGTTTCGTATTAGAATAATTGGCGATAATCTTTTTGAATTCTACTATTGCAGCATCATAAGCCTTTGCTGAGTAATGAACATTACCTGCTAAATATAATACTTTGGGAGTACTTGAACTTCTGGGAAATTTTGTTGCGAAGGTATGAATATACTCTATAAATTTCTGCGTCTCAGGTAAATTATATGACTGGTCATCCTTCAGTTTAGACTGCTTCATTTTCTTTTTACGTAAATTGTCAAACGCAACTATTGCATTGTATCCTGCATCCTCCTGGGAGATCGCCACAGGGCTCGATTTCTTCCTTTTCTTTTTCAAACGCTCGACCTCTTCCAGTTCCATCCCCAATGTGTCAAGCTCCATCGCAAACCTTGGATACGTGGATAAGTCCTGGGTAGCAACATAATCATAATATTCCGCAGCCTTTTCATAGTTATGCAATGAATTATGAATTTCAGCCATGTTGTATTTGAATTCATATACCTTCCACTTTTCCTCCGGAAAATCACTGATATACTGGTGATATCTCTTCAGGGCCTTTTCATAGAGAGCTTTATTCTTCTTCTTCTGTGCTCCCGCATGATAATAAATCGGGATAGAAGCCAGTGCTTTACGTACTTCAATACCGGCTTTCTCCAAAGCAACTGCATCGTTGGCATTACGGGAAGTCCACTCACTGCCGGGGCCATAGTAATCAACCAATTTTGACCGTTCCTTATTTGCCTCACCATATTTCTTTCTTATAACGTAACATGCCACAACCATTTGCTGGGCCAGCGGGGCATCTTTATAATAGGGAAACTTTTTCAGGGCAGTCCTGAGGGCACTTACGGCCTGGTCATACTGGCCATGATTAAAATTTTTCATTCCTATCGTGTAAATGACATAATCTTCATAGGGACGTTTACCCACTTTTTTAAAGTAACTAAACGCTTTATCCGCCCCGTTCGGCATATCGGAAAACGAGATGGCAAGATATTCCAAAGCTTCCTCTCTCAGATCCCTTTTCGGATATTCACCCCGGTCACACTTATCAATATAGGTATAAAAATAATCGACAGCCTTGTCAAATTCGGCACGGTTATAATAGATCTCCGCCTCACGGTAATGGGCCATCTCCTGGACTTCTAAATTAATCTCCTTTTTCTTTACTTTCTTTAAATGCTTTAATGCGCAGGTAAAGTCGCGATCCATAAAACAAAATTCAGCACGCCTGAAATGGGCTGCTGATGCACGGATACTGTTGGGGAACTTCGCTATTAATTTCTGATAAGCATCATTTGCTTTGTCGATATTTCCGTTAAGTGTCTCAATCGTTCCGATCTGATAGTATGCCTCATCAGCTTTTTCAAAGTCCGGGTACTGTTTTACGGACTCATAGTAAAAATTACAAGACTTGCCATAGTTCGGGATTGGGTTAACCGGCTCCGGCCCTGTGGGGTTTTTCTCCCATCTATCCATATCCTTTTCATACCGGTTCCTTGCGTTTATATAATCATCACGGGCCTTATCATAATACATTTTACTGAGATCATACATGATTGACGCACAGCGTTCGCTCTTCTTACCCTGACAATTAGCGTACAGTTTTTCATACTTGGCAATAATCTCCGGCAAAGATCTCTGTTGCCCCGTCAGCTTATCCCGTTTCTTAACCGTACGAGCTTCAACATCAGCCTTCCTCTTCTTAAGCTCCAGGAGCTTTCTCCTCAACTCTTCCTTCTTCTTATCGTCATCTGCGGAAAATACCTTCTCCGGTAAACAAAGTTGCATAGTAAAAATTACCAGGAAAATCGGTAACACTACTGACTTAATAGTGTTCATAACTATATTTCTCCCTCTGTAAATCATTTTTAACATATTATTTTATTATTCTTGAATTAAACTTAAAATTTAATATAATATATATGATAATAA
>JAUXBV010000525.1 GCA_030619215.1 Fibrobacterota bacterium
ACAGAACGTCGGTTTAACTCGGGACAAGAAAAGAGAGTGGACTGGCATGATGCTAAAAAGAAACTCCGGAAACGATTCGAATGAAAATTAAGCTACTTTCTTCGGCTCTTGATGATTTGTCTGAAGGCCGTTCGTTCTATGAAAAACAGGGTGAAGGATTGGGAGAATACTTTTTTGATTCTCTGTTTTCCGATATTGATTCTTTAACGCTGTATGGTGGTATCCATCCGAAGTTTTTCGGCTATCATCGGATGCTGTCCAAGAGATTTCCTTATGCAATTTATTACAAGCTTGAGGAGAAAACGGTGGTTGTGGTGTGGCGAGTCCTTGACTTGCGCCGTGACCCTAAGAAGATTAGACAATCATTAAAGCCCAGGCGAACAAGTTAATTGAGTTGATGTCTACTGAAAGAATGGTGAAAAATTACTTGTTGCTGTAACAGCTTATTCTATAGAGGACTAAAAAAATGAAGGACAGATATTTAGAGATAACGTATCGTAATGGACGTCCATTGGCGGCGTATTTATATCTTCGCCGGAAGACAAATGCTAATAGCTATCAAACTAAAAAAATCAGCGATGGTTTGGTTGCAGATTTTGATGAGAAAGGGAACGTAATTGGACTGGAAATAATATCACCTGTAACTACTACTACTGCCGATATAAACAATGCTCTTAAGCATCTTGAATTAAGACCCGTTTCTGAAATAGAGCTTTCCCCTCTTATGGCTGCATAATAATGGTTTTGTAAAGGTAATATTTTTAACTATTTTACTCGTTATTCAAATCAAATTCCTGCGGCGTGTGTTTGAGAATGGCCTGTTGAATTGCACCAAAATTATCCCTGGCCTGTTTATAGAGGGAGAAACATGGAGCGCGGTCATCCCCTTCCAATATTGACAAAAACTTATCAAAGAAAACCATTCGCGTCTCATAGTACTGCTTCAGTTTTGAATAAAATGCTAAAAGCTCTTTTCTGCTTATCATTTGGGATTCCAACAGCATATCGAAATACTGCTCCTTGGCAGCAAATTTCTTTTGCCGTGCAATGAGCGGATCTGTAATGAGCTTTTTCTCTTTTTGGGTAGTGCTTTTTTTCAGTTTCACAATCAGTGTATTGAGGCTGTCAAGTAAGGAAAAATCTTCATGGTCCTCCGGAATGTCAAAAGAGACCGAGCTATATGAGAGAAATACAAACGAAATAATAATAGCAAATACAGGTATCGGTAATTTTAAATAATTATTAAGTTTGTATATGTCCATAAAATTCAGATGCTCTCTCTGTTTATATTCAAACTTCAAATTATAATAGTTTTCCCCTATCGTGTTATTTATTTTACACCTCTAAAGCGGTACCGGGCAATTTAATATAAAACAAAAACATTAAACATTTAATTAAGGATGCGAGTTGACATGACTACAAACCTTAAAACTCTTACCGATTTACTCGTCAGTAATTTTGTCGGTTACAGGGGCGGATCATTAATAATATTGTCAGATCAACCTACCCTTGAGATCGGCCGCTCTATTGCCGATTCTGCAAATGCAATTGCCGGAGAAATTGAGAGGAATGTCGAGATAATCAATATTGACGAATGGAGAGGCGGCCGGCCCCTGACCGAGCTCTCAACAGAGCTCAGAGAAGAACTGCTTGCTAAATTACAGGGCTCTGATGAACTCCACAACACCGTTCTCTACATAATGCAGAGCCTGGATGGTGAGACGCCGATGAGGTTAAGCCTGGTTGAGCTGGCAATAGGAAAAGGTAAAATCGGCGGCCTGCCCAATTGCACCACGGATGTTCTGGAGGCCGGATTTAATCCGCAAAACAGGCCGGAATTCAGCGGGGAGCTCTATGATTTTCTATTAAAGGTAACCGAAATCGAGCTGACCTGCGACAGGGGTTCTCATGTAACCGCGCTGTTAGATCATACCGAGTATGATTTAGTAAACAGCAACGGCGTTTTAGTTCCGGGTAAATATGCCAACCCGATTCCCGCAGAAGTCTTTGCTCACCCGGTAAGTGTTGAAGGAACACTGGTTATCAGCGGCTCCTACGGGCCTTTAATGGGCTTCAAGCCGTTTGTCGGAAACTATCGCGCTTTAATGGAAACACTGGATAAAACTCCGGTTACCTGGAAAATTGCCGGCGGTAAAATTATTGATGTATCCTGCGACAATAATGAAATTCAGGATTTTGTCAGGAGAGAAGTTTTTGAGAAAGACGTCGAACACGGCATGAAGATCGGCGAATTTGGTTTACCGGCAAATTTATATGTTCTTGGAAGAGAGATCACGGGAAACCTTATGATCGACGAAAAAGGCAGGGTCCATTTGGCTAACGGCCATGGCTATCAGAAAAGAACCCGCTGTAAATATGACACTAACGTTCACGGGGACGGATTAATCGCAAATGCATCTCTACGGGCTGTCAACTTGGATAAACAATTCATGGAAAATAACCGGTATTCCCCTGAAGTGTTTAAAACACTTTAAAACCAGGCTCATTCTTAGAGGTTCCCTTATCGTGTTACTTCCCTTTAAACTTGACAGACTGAAGTAAATTCTCAAATGTCTCTTTTTGTTTTTCAAAATAGTACCGCCCGGTACCCTGGTATACTATTGTAATAAAATGCTTTTGCCGCGGGCAGCATATAAGGACTGCTTTTTCAGTAACATTGTCGGATCGGACGAAAGAAAAAACCGTTTCTGAACAGAAAGTACTATCGAGCATTACAACTCTCTCTGATAAAATGTTAAGGTCGTACCCTACCAGGTCAGCATGAAAGAGTTTGGGGAGTTCATGTAAAAGCAGGTCCTTGGATAACCTGCGCTGCTTGGTACTGATCGTATCACCCCAGTCCCAGGTTTTCATGGTGATACAGTCCAGATCACTCCCATCCCGCGTAAGCTGAAAAACCTTTTTTACGTTTCTTTGATACCATGATTTGGGGGTATTCACGCTATATCCATAGCTTACTCGACTAAACCTCCCTGTAGTCAAGGTCCACGTCCAGCACCCGTTAAGACTGGTTAACAATAATAAGAGTAAACTGTATCCGGTAACTTTACTCATGCATCGTCCTGATATAGTATTTAATAAAAGAGCTTTCAGCAATAGGCGTATCTGCTTCAAGATAACGGTTAAAATAGACGGTGGCGCTGTCATTAACCCCCTGCTTTAAGAAAACATAACCCAACTCCCGAAATGCTTCTGCATTATCAGCATCGCTTGAAAGAATAAGTGTTAAAATCGAATAGGCAGAATCAAGG
>JAUXBV010000120.1 GCA_030619215.1 Fibrobacterota bacterium
AAGATGAGCAACAAAATATTGGAGGTTAAGGAAGGGGATGTGACTTCTGCGGTAAACAGTTTCCTGAAGGGGCTTTTGGAATCCGGATCGGTAGACGCAATACTTGCACCGCAGGTTGTACCCTCCCAAAAAATGGTTTTCCCGGTAATGGTATCGGGTCCCCAAAAACTTGATACTAATGTATTCGCACCTGTAATGCCGGTATCAACAGCCACAATTCTCTCAAAAATTACCCGAATAAAGAGCGCTGAAAAAATTACCGGCATTGTTATGAGGGCGTGCCAGTTGAGAGCCGCGGTTGAACTAATTAAGTTAAAACAGGTGAATCTTGAAAATATACTGCTCATCGGCGTTGACTGTATGGGAACCTTCCCGGCAAACACCTATTCCAATTTCCCTGAAGATATGACGCCAACCGAATTTCTGCTTCAGGGGAAGAATCCGGATAAGCACCTTAGGTCTGCCTGTGTTGTGTGTAAAGACCCTGTCCCGTCCAATGCAGATATTACCATAGGCATTTTCGGAATGGATCGTTCGAAGGAGCTTCTGATCCAGGCTAATACGGAGGCCGGAAAGAAGCTGGTAAAAGAATTGCCCGATCTCAAGAACACTGAGGAGCGGGAAAAGGCAGTTAATGAAATAAAAGAGAAAAAGAATAAAGCAAGGGCTGGATTCATTGCGGAGAAATCAAACATAAAAGGCATTGATAAGCTCGCGGAGTTCTTCGATACCTGTATAAACTGTCACAACTGCATGACGGTTTGTCCCATTTGCTACTGTAAAGAGTGCCTCCTGGAATCCTCGGTCTTTGACCTTGAGGCTAACAAGTATCTCTCAAAGGCAAAAAACAAAGGGCCGTTCAAAATGCCGACAGACTCTATTCTCTTCCATGTCACCAGAATGAACCATATGACCCTTTCATGCGTCCAATGCGGACTATGCGAGCAAGCCTGTCCCAACAATATACCGCTGATGGATATAGTAATCCCTGTTGCCGATAACGCACAGGCGGAGTTCAAATACGATCCCGGAAGAGACCCTGAGGAAGAACTTCCTCTTGTAGTATTCAGGGAGGATGAGTATCAGCAGGTAGGAGAAAGCTAAATGATAGATTCCAGGAAAATCGATCCGGAATTCAAGTTTCGTATTGCGGAGCAGGAGGGGGGCGAAGGAATCCTTAAATGCTTCGCATGCGGGTCATGTACTGCCCGTTGCCCTGAGATGGATGTAAAACCTGAGTGGAATCCTCGTCTTATTATAAGAAAAGCGCTGATCGGCCTTAAAGAAGAAGTGTTTTCTTCTGAGTTTATATGGATATGTTCCGCACATTACCGGTGTCTTGAAAAATGTCCGCAAGGTGTAAATGTCAAGGGAGTAATGAATCGGATAAGGAATGAAAGGCTTAAAGAGGAGATGAAGGAAGACGTAACCGGTGTGGAAACAAAGAAGCAAATGGACATGGATTTTAAATACAGGATTGTAGAGGGAGAAGACGGAAAGGATTTGTACAAATGTTTTTCCTGCGGAACCTGTACAGCCGGATGCCCGGAAAGAGACCTGGATCCTCTCTATTCACCAAGAAAGGTAATAAAAAGCGCCTTGCTGGGTATGAAAGAAAAATTATTTAAAAACAGATTTGTCGAGATATGTTCCGCACATTACAGGTGCCTTGAGCAGTGCCCGCAAGGTGTTGAGATACCGAAACTGATGTATGCGATCCGTGAGCTGGCGATAAAGGAAGGATATACTAAGGATACAATTAAGGGACAAAAAAAATGAGCGGTAAAACAGAAAAAATCGGAGCTGTGGCAGTTGTCGGTGGTGGAATAGCAGGAGTGCAGTCCGCACTTGACCTGGCTGACATGGGATTTCTGGTATACCTGATAGAGAAAACACCGGCAATCGGCGGTGTGATGGCCATGCTTGACAAAACGTTCCCAACGAATGATTGCTCCATGTGTATACTATCTCCAAAGCTGGTTGACTGCTCCAGACACCAGAATATAAAAATTCTAACCAACTCTGAAGTGATGAGTATTAACGGAGAAGCGGGAAATTTTTCGGTCATGGTTCATAAAACGCCGCGATATGTTGACATAAACAAATGCACCTCCTGCGGTGAATGCGAGGAAGTATGCCCTATCTCTCTTCCAAACGAGTTTGAGCAGGGGCTTGTCAAAAGAAAGGCTATTTACAAATATTATCCACAGGCAATACCGAATGCTTATGTCATTGATAAAATCGGTGACGGAAAAAAGAAAAAATGCGTAAACTGCGGGAAGTGTGTTGAAGTATGTAAAGCCGGGGCCATCAACCATGAAGAAGAACCTGAGGATATAGACCTTAAGGTCGGCTCGGTAATACTTGCCATAGGCGCACAACCGTTCGACCCCTCTATTAAAAAAGAATTCGGCTATTCATTATACGAAAATGTTGTGACCTCTATCGAGTTTGAGAGAATTCTTTCCGCATCAGGCCCTTATCAGGGAAAAATTCTAAGGCCGGGTGATAATAAAAAACCGGAAAAAATAGCCTGGATACAATGTGTGGGTTCCAGGGATTCTTCGGTAGATAAGGAATACTGCTCTTCCATGTGCTGTATGTATACCGCTAAGGAGGCGGTGATTGCAAAGGAGCACGATTCTGATATTGAGCCCTATATTTTCTACATAGATATCCGCTCATTCGGCAAGGATTTTGATAAATACATTGAAAGGGCAAAGAAGGAACACGGTATAAAGTATGTCAGGTCAAGAATCTCGGAGATATCAGAAGAACATGAGTCTAAAGACCTGATACTTCGTTACGAGGATGAGCACGGGGAACTCCGCGAGGACACTTTTAACATGGTAGTGCTTTCAGTCGGTCTTTGTATATCGGAAGGCAGGAAAAAGGCTATGGAAAGACTGGGACTTGAGGTCAATGATTTCGGTTTTCCCTATTCACATCAGAAAAATCCTGTCGCGCTTGTTAAACCGGGAATATTCATGGCGGGAAGCTTCGCAGAGCCTCAGGCGATTCCAGAATCCGTTACGCAGGCTTCCGCAGCAGCGGCACAGGCAGCAGCATTGCTTAAAGAAGCGAAGGGAACACTTGTTGCCGAGGGAAAAAAGCATCCTGAGAGAGATGTCTACGGTGAGGTTCCCAGGATAGGAGTATTTATATGCCACTGCGGGATAAATATCGGTGGGAAAGTAGATATCCCCTCAGTTGTTGAATTCGCAGGAAAACTTGACAACGTAGAATTTGCCGATGAAAACCTTTACACCTGCTCTGAAGACACACAAAAAAAGATCGTTGAAGCAATAAATTTACACAAATTGAACCGTGTAATAGTCGCTGCATGCACTCCAAGAACCCATGAGCCGCTCTTTCAAAAGAGCCTTTCCGAGGCCGGTCTCAATCCGTACCTGCTTGAGATGACCAATATACGAGAACACTGCTCCTGGGTTCATGAAGACGGGGAAAAGGCAACAGAAAAGGCAAAGCAATTAATCGCAATGACCGCTGCAAAGTCCAGGCTGCTTGAGCCTATTCCCACTATGAAGATTAATATTACACAGAAAGCATTAGTTATAGGCGGCGGTATTGCCGGTATGACATCCGCTTTATCATTAGCTGATCAGGGCTTCGAAACCGTCCTTGTTGAGAAAGATAAAAAATTAGGTGGCAGGCTCAATAATATTCATTATACTGTCGAGGGGATAACAGCTGAAGACCTCCTTGCGGAACTTGACCGCAAGCTCCAAGACAATGAGCTTGTCACCGTTTATACAGATTCCCATTTAGAAAAAACAGACGGATATGTTGGTAACTATAATTCGTTAATCCACACACCCGATGGAGAGGTGGAATTTAAACACGGTGTGGTTATACTTGCTGTGGGATCCGAGGAGTATAAACCTGCCTCTTATGGATATGGTACAAATGAAAATATCATGACCCAGCCTGATTTGGAGAATATGCTTGACACTATGGCGCCGGAGGATATAAAGGATGGAAAAACATTTGTAATGATCCAGTGTGTTGAATCCAGGGAGGGTGAGAGAAACTATTGCTCGCGTACATGCTGCATGCATGCCGTGAAAAACGCATTGAAGATTAAAGAGCTAAATCCAAAAGCCGAGGTTTTTATACTTTACAGGGATATTATGACATACGGTTTCTGGGAAAGGTATTATAAACAGGCGCGTGAGAAGGGAGTAATGTTTCTCCAGTACGATGTAAATGAAAAACCTGAAGTTATTATAGATTATAATGATGATACTATTATTATAAAAAATTGGGAGCCCCTGCTCCGGGAAGAGCTGGAGATAAAGACAGACTACCTGGTTTTATCATCCGGAATGAAACCGAATACGGATAATGAGGAGCTTGCAAAGATGCTTAAAGTTCCAACAAATGATGACGGTTTTTTCCTGGAAGCTCATGTAAAACTAAGGCCGGTAGATTTCTCCACAAGGGGTGTATTTCTTGCGGGTAGCTGCCATGCACCGAAGTTTATAGGCGAGTCCATCTACCAGGCGCAGGCTGCCGCTGCGAGAGCCGCAACATTACTTGCAAAGCCGGATCTGGAAGCTGAAGCTAACATAGCGGAGATAAACAGGGATATCTGCACCGGCTGTTTGACGTGCGTTTCATTATGCCCGTATACCGCAATTGATTCAATAACAGAGACAGTGAATGGTAAAGAAATTGTGTATGCCAAAGTGAATGAGGGACTATGTCAGGGCTGCGGCAGTTGTGTAGCTGCATGCCCTTCAAAAGCAGCGGAACAACGGGGATTCAAAAACAGCCAGATTCTTGCAATGATTAAAGCCAACGTTTCCTTCGCTGATACAGGAGTAGTGAAATGAGTAAATTCGAGCCTAACATCATAGCGTTCCTCTGCAACTGGTGTTCATACGCCGGGGCTGATCTCGCGGGAACCGGCAGGTTGAAATATCCTCCTAATGTAAAAACCATACGGGTCATGTGCTCCGGCAGAGTGGATCCCATGTTCGTTCTTAAAGCACTTAAGGAGGGTGCTGACGGAGTACTCGTATCCGGCTGCCATCCCGGTGACTGCCATTATGTAAATGGCAACATGTACGCGCGCAGGCGTTTTGCTGTCCTGAAAAAATTATTGGAGTATATCGGTATTGAACCTGACCGCTTCCAGGTATCGTGGGTGTCGGCTTCCGAAGGAGCTAAGTTCGCGCAGGTAATTGACGAAGTAACAGAGAGTGTCAGGGCTCTTGGGCCGCAAAAAAAGCTAACAAAGGTTGGATTTGATGAGTGACATAGAGGGAAACATACAAGCAAAAGTAAAAAAGCTTCTTGAAGACGGCATGATAAAATATTTCATCGGTTATGAGAGCGGGAGTGATCCATTACATACAACTCCCTGCTTTATAAAGAAAGCCGAAGATGTTGATAAAATCGTATGGAATCCCTTTTGTGTAAACAACCTGGTCGGCTATTTGACTGACGATAAAAAGAGAGAAATAAAAAAGGATGAAGAGAAAAAAACAAAGTCAATCGGAATACTGGTCAAGGGATGCGATTCAAAGTCACTGGTACAATTATTAAGCGAGCATAAAATAGAAAAAAATGAAGTGGTTATTTTCGGTGTATCCTGCAATGGCGTCATCAATCCCAAAAAACTGGAAAAACTCCTTAACGGGAAAAGTATACCACTCGATTCATTGACACTTCAAAGCGACGGGAAAAATTATATCGTTACATCCGACAAGAAAAAATACTCTTTCCCAAAAGATAAAATAGAGATGGACAAGTGCAGGGACTGCACACAGCCGAACACACTCATATATGACGAATTTTTCGGGGAGAAGATAAAAACAGATGCAAAGAAGGACTATACAGCAGTTGAGGAAATAGAAGCACTTCCTTTGGAAAAAAGATGGGAATTCTGGTCGGATCAATTTGCAAAATGCATCCGATGCTCTGCATGCAGAAACGTATGCCCCGTATGCTATTGTAAAGAGTGCGCTGTTGACTCCGCTGATCTCGTTATCACACCGCAAACCACCTCTGTTGAAAAAGCCAATAAAATGCCCTGGCTGGAAAAGAATGTTGAACTTGCAGAGAACATTTTCTTTCACCTGACAAGAATGATGCATATAGCGGGAAGGTGTATTAACTGCGGCGAGTGTGAACGCGCCTGTCCCATGAATATACGGCTCAGCCTGTTGACAAAAAAACTGGAAAAAGAGGTAAAAGGGATGTTTGATTATGAAGCTGGTATAGATGTAGAGGCAAAGCCGCTTTTATCGATTTTTGAGGAGGGCGATCCTGGTGAGTTCATCAAATAAGTTTAAAAAGGAAGATTTTGTAATTAAAAAAAAGGACGTATCACAATTCTTAAAAGGGTTGTCAGATTACACAATATATGCACCTCATAATGAGGATGACACTATCCTTTTCAAGGCAATAGTAAATCCGGATGAAATCACCCTTCAGTTTACAAATTCCGTAAAGCCGCCAAAGCATATAGTGCTGCCGCAAACCGAAACCATGCTAAAAATTACCAGGGATAAGGAAAAGGGTTATAAAATTGACGAACCAGAATTAAAAGAAAAGAACATACTATTCGGCATAAGGCCGTGTGATGCAAAAGGCATTGCTATACTTGACAAGGTTTTTTCTGAAGATTATGAAGACCCTTATTATACAAAAAGAAGAAAGAATACAATACTAATAGGCTTTGCATGTATTGATCCCCACAGAAACTGCTTCTGCACTTCCGTTGGAGGATCCCCTGATTCAACTGACGGGCTTGATATGCTCTGGACTGATATTGGGGATAGGTATTATGTCAGTGTCTTAACTAAAAAAGGCATGGAACTTATAAAGAAATCCGATACCTTTTCAAAAGTAACGAGTAAAAATACCAAAGTAAAAGATCAGGTACATAAGACTGCAAATGATAAAATCTCAGAAAAATTTAATGCAGATGCGCTACCCAAGAAACTTGGAAATATGTTTGAAGATAAATACTGGGACAATATGTCTATGAAATGCCTTGGCTGCGGTAGTTGTACATACCTTTGTCCAACATGCTACTGCTTTGATATAAATGATATTGAATACCGAGATAAGGCAAAACGGGTGAGAACCTGGGATTCCTGCCAGTTTTCAAGCTATACGATTCACACCTCCGGGCATAACCCCAGACCAAATAAAGAGAACAGAATGAGAAACAGAATTTATCATAAATACAAATATCATTACGATAATTATAACGTGCTTGGATGTGTGGGCTGCGGGAGATGTATTACCTATTGCCCCGTAGATATGAATATAAAGGCAACAATTAAAGAATTGACAAAAAGATAGATTATGAATAATAATCCTTATAAACCGGAAATCGCAGTAATCGAAAAAATTCGTGAAGAGACCACTGGCGCACGAGCGATTAAGACATTCACCGTCTCATTTCAGGACGAAAAACTCAGGAAAAATTTCACGTATAAATCCGGCCAGACAGCAATGCTCTCAGTTTTTGGAAAAGGTGAGTGCATGATCTGTATCACTTCAACGCCGACAAAAAAGGGTTTCTTGGAATTTAGTGTTATGCTTCAGGGAAAGATCACTTCGGCCCTTCATGCACTGAAGGTAGGCGATGCCATTGGCGTCCGAGGACCGTACGGAAACGATTTTCCCCTGGATAAATGGAAAGGAAAGAACCTGATATTTATCGGCGGAGGCATCGGTCAGGCTCCTTTGCGCTCCGTATACCTGAATGCCCTGGATAACCGGAAAAACTACGGGGATATAACGCTTATCTACGGTGCAAGAAGTTCAAACGAACTCGCTTATAAAGAGGAGATGTTTGAATTTGAAAAAAGAGACGATGTAAATGCCTTTCTCTGCCTGGACTGGAAATTCGGAAAGGACGGAATAATTGACGAGGAGGCAGAAGAAGGCTGGATTAAAATAAACAGAAAAGAGCCGGCAAAAACAAAACTTAAGAAAGGAACAACACGATTTACCGGTTTTGTTCCTGAGGTGGTCATGGCAGTGAAGCCTTCACCGGAAAACGCAATAGCCATTACCTGCGGACCTCCTATTATGATCAAATATGTTGTTGCGAATCTGAAAACGCTCGGCTTTACCGATGAGCAGATATACACGACGCTGGAAATGCGCATGAAATGCGGTATCGGCAAGTGTGGGAGATGCAATATCGGCAGTATTTATG
>JAUXBV010000318.1 GCA_030619215.1 Fibrobacterota bacterium
ACGGAAAAGATCAAAGGGTATGTTGTTTAAGAATATTCGATCTTTCCGGACAGCTCATTGAAGAGCAGAGTACGTTAAATAAAAAATCAGCAATCTGGGACATATCGGATATAACCTCAGGGTTTTATTTTATCGAATTAAGAAGCGATAAAAACAGGTACTATACACGAATTATGGTGATGAAATGAAGGAGCCACTTATGAAAACGGCAAAAAATTTGTCGCGGCGGACATTTTTAAAAACCGGGAGTGCGGCGGCAGGGTATCTCCTGCATTCCGCGTCCGGCGCAAAGGCGATACCACTTGTCAATTCCAATGCCAATGTCTATTCCACGCGGGATGATAAACTGATAACCGGAACAACTGTAAATTATCAGGAAGTAAGGACTGCTGTGGACTGCATAGTAAAAAGCATGACCGGTGAGTCAGGTATTGATGCTGCATGGCAGGCCATTTTTCCCGGCATTACCACTTCCAGAAAAATCGCTATAAAAATAAACTGTCTGAATACGGATATCTCTCCACGATTTGAAGCCGTAAAAGCCCTGATAGAAAGTATAAAGTCCATGTTTGGAGGCACCTATCCTGTGGGTAATATTTCTCTTTTTGACAATAATCTTTGGAAAAGCGGCAAAGTAGATGCGGCCTATGGGACAAGTAACCTTGATGCACTCGGTATATGGCATGGGGAGGATTCTTATGGACCCGAAACCGTCTCCATTGCAGGGAATACAGGATATTTATCTAAAAAATTGGATGAGGCCGACTATGGAATCAGCCTTGCCGCCTTAAAACCACACCAGTATTATGCCGGATATCTCAGTGGTACTATCAAGAACATGATGGGTGCAGTCAGTAAAAATACCTCAACTTATGAAGCGTTAAGCGAAGGTTCAGGCACGGGGCAGTTCCACGATAAAAGTAACCATACCGGATTTAAGGACCTTTTTAAGAATTATTATGCGAATAAAATAAATCTCTACTTCGTTGATATGCTCTTTGGCACAAAGCATGAAAATTACAATTCCTGGACAACCGTGGTAAAAAGAATCACCATGGGAACAGACCCGTGCGCTGTGGACTCATATATGGTAGACGTTATCTGCGATCCCCTGCTTACGCCCACTCTCAAGAATTATGACACCACAAACGCAGTCCCGCAGGCTTTGGCCGATGCGGGTTTAGGATCGACCAGTTATACTCTTGTCAACGTCCCCCTTTCCACAGGGCCCGAAACATTGAAAGAGGTGCAGATCTCTATTCAGAATCATCGGGCAGGCTCAAAAACAACAGAACAGGTACAAGGAACCATCAATAGTTACTTGAAACAATAAGGAGAAATATATGCGAAGAATTATTTCAATCGGGCTTAGTCTGTTTTTAGCTGTTTTTTCGGTAATGGGCGTGGATTCACATTTTCCATCTTCAACTGATTTGGACATATCTTTTGATGTAAGCAGTACAAGTTCCAAACCCGGTCAAAAAATACCTGTCTCATTTTTTCTTGCCAATAAAGAATCAAACAGTCTCAATGGTTTCTTTTACAGTGACCACGTTCCTGATAGTGTGATTATTCAGACAGACAGTGTTCTGGTGAATGGCAATCTTATTTCCCCCTCCAATTACACATATTCTGTCAGTGCTACAGGAGAAATTTATAAAGACTGCAAGACTCATACCTGGATACTGCAATCACCACAAAACTACGGAGGTTCCAACACAATTGCTTCCGGTTCGACCAATGGGAAGGTAGAGATACATTACTTATATCAGATCATGCATGAGGGAACCTATCAGTTGCAAGGTTACGGTTGGGCTGGTAAACTGGGAACCAAAGAGGGCGATTCGTCCAATACGGTATTTGGGTATTGTGATTCGTTGAGTATTACCGTAGACAATACCTCACCTGTTTTTTATCCCAACGATATTGTCAATCACGAAGCGGATGGCTACGGCATACAACGCATCTGTTACAACAAAAACAGTACAGTCTGTTTCACCATGAAGGCCCGGAACCCGGGTCGAATCATCTTCCGTATTTATGATGTTTCCGGCAGGATTTTATGGAGTCGCAATTTGTCAAATATTCCAGGCGACGTGTATTCTCTTACGTGGAAACCTGAAGATCAACGCGGCAAAAAGGGTGGGATATTATTTGCAAGTATGCAAACACATAATGGTCATTATGTCAATAAATTCACACTTTTGCGATAATGAAGATTTGCTGATATGAAAATCAATTTATTATTACGGCTCCTGTTTATTCTCATTCCTCTAATCCCGGCGGAAGCCCAGGTTAGCGTGACCGATACGAGTGACGAGGATCAGACATGCTTTAAAATCACCACCGATAACGCAATTTACTATTTCCAGAAAGAAGCGGGTGCGTTTTCCAGTATCATCGATAAAGATGGAAAGGACTGGGTCTCGTTTAACCGCAACAGCGGAGCTTCCGGAATGTACCGCGGCGTACCAAATCTTGTACATCCCGGAGATATATTTCATCCCGGTTATACACACTGCGCCAGTAGTCTGATAAGTAATACTTCAGATAAGGTTGTGATCCGTGCAAAGACAAAGGATGACAAGTGGGAAGTCCAATGGGAGTTTTATGCGACCCATGCAACCATGACCGTACTGAAATCGGACGGGCTGTACTGGTTTCTATATGAGGGCACCCCCAATGAAAGCTTCAACGAAAGCAGCAATTACTGGATGATTTCAGATGGTACAAAAGGCTCATGTGGTACAAAAAAACCGGGGGATATACCATTGCCTGAATGGATATGTTTTGGTGATAATTCGATAAACCGGGTATTCTTTCTTCTGCATCATGAAGATGATGATAAACTTGATCATTACAGACCTATGAATCCCATGACCGTGTTCGGGTTTGGCAGAGATTCCGGTGTTATTAAATATCTCACGGGTAAGAACACCTTTACTATCGGTTTTGCGGAGACAATAGTACATTCGGAAATTTCTTCTATAATTGATACTATTCTTAATGGAGAAATTGTTAATCGTTCTGATGTGGATAAAAATATCAGAGATAAAAAAGAAAATAGTGCTTTAGTAACTGATGTACAGGCGGTGATTCACAATTATTTGCAATAGAAAACCTTATTGAAAGTAGAATGATTGATATGAATAACTCTCATAAAAATATCTTAGTCATTACTATCTTCCGTTATTTAGTAGCAAGCATATTCCTGTATTTACCTGTTCAGGCCCAATTTCAGCCCGATGAAATTTTCAGGGAATATAAGTGGTTCAAGTCGGGCAAGTTACGAGTAGGCGGTGAATTGGACGAAACCGGCCATGGAACCATTGATTTTCCTTTTAACAATGTTGACACTGTCGATGCGATAAAAGCGGAAATAAATGTGGCCAAGCTGCTGTGTCATGATGATACCCGGGGTCTGGCAGTGGCCTTAAATGGCAATACATGGAAAACGTTTCCCGAAGGAGCGAAAGTCCCTACACCACAGTGGGAATACCAGCACATGACATATCCTTCGGTCAACATCCCGCTCAGCGAGCTTAAATCCGGCACTAACAATTTCAAAATTCGTGTTGACGAAAGCATTGGCTGGTGGCCGCAAAATCTTATTTACGGACTTGTCCTGCGGGTATACTATTCTTCATCGAAACCCCATCCCACAGGCAAGATTACGACTCCGGCCAACGGCTCGAAAATTGACGAGTCGGTTACCGTCACCGCTGAAGCCCAAAGCACGAATAGTAGTGTCAGCCGGGTTGAATTCATTGGCCTGTATGAGGATTTTAATTATGAAGGCGACGGGGAGTACCGGCAGTGGCATTATGTTTTTTATAACGGAGTGTTAAAATACCATCTTGGAACCGTTGAATCAGCTCCGTATTCGGTTACCTGGAAAACCGATTGGGTACCTGAACAGACTGAGCCGATAAAGATCATGGCCCGTATCACCGATGAGAAAGGCATGGTTTATACCACCCCGGCAGTTGAAAATCTCAGACTGGCAAAATCAACATCCACCAGGGTAGCCATGCTCAAGCCCTATAACATTCCCAAAAAATGGGTGACCAGAAAAGGAACCAAGTCCTGCAATTTTGACATTGAAAACAGTGACATCATCAGCAAGGCCAAAGCCGGGCGTCTGATATGGGTAAGCTGGGCGTGTAATTACATGAACGGCGTGGGTATTAATGACGTGGAACTCATCAAAAAAGACGGTTCGGGGTCCTATTTATACTTCCTCCACCAGGTACCATTAACCATCGACTATATCAAAAGTAATATTCATAATGGGACCAATTCCATTTATGCCGCTAAACCCGATGAAAGCGAAGTTCACGGCATGGAAATCAATTGGCCCGCTTTTGTGGTTAAAATCCAATACGAAGGCGAAACAACAATTATTACTAAAGAATCAGATTATTCAGGACCCTCATTACATACTATATGCATAATTAATAACAAGCTTTATCTCCCACAGGGTTTAAGTTCGGGGCGCATTTCAATAGTCAATATCCGCGGACAAAAAATATTTACTCGGATGCTTAAGGACAATCTCATCGAATTACCAAACCTGCCCGGCGGTTTTTACCGGTACTCAATTACCGAAGCAGACGGAAACTATCAAGGCACTTTTATAATACATCGATAACTCTACAGGGTAAAAATGGGGAATAGAGCAGAAACTTGTTCTATTAATTTGGTAATGTGACCGATACAATCCCGGCTTTTACCGGGATAACCCGGTTATCGTTTAATAATAGAAAGGAAAAGTAATTAACTTTATGTTAAATAATAATCTTATTCACATAGTAATGACTGTTTTGGTTATGGTTATGCCTAAGTTTACCAAAGCAGAAACTTACTATGTAGACCAAAAACATCCCCAGGCAGGAGACAGTAATCCCGGAACAGAGCTACAGCCATTCGAAACGGTTCAGAAAGGCATAAACAGCACTGGCCCTGGAGACACAGTTTATATAAATTCAGGGACCTACAAGTTATCCGGATTTTCAAAAGACGTGGATCAACCGCTGACCATAATTGGAGATCATAAAGAGTCGGTTGTTTGGGATAATATGGGGAGATTCAACTTGTCAAATAGTTTCAC
>JAUXBV010000245.1 GCA_030619215.1 Fibrobacterota bacterium
AAATATTCTCTGAGCAGGATCATTTTTACAAGAATAGCTGCAACAGAATCCAGGATGGGAAAAAGATAAGGATTAGCTGGAATTAGCTCAATTGCAGTCTTATAAATTTGTGTATATTTGCTTATGGGAGATAGATACTATACTGTTTAGCGATTCATTTCACTTTGAGAGGAAACCTTATCACGATGCGATTGCTTATTAAATCAATAATCGTCTGCTGTATGGCATTGGCGGGAACTCCATATATGGTTTCCGGGATTGATTTTCCGCCGTCGCAATCACCACCCGGAGGATTGCAGCCTGATAACGTGCCTCAATTTGTTGTGTTCGGATTTGATGACCAGATAAGCCCGTCTGCGTTTCGATGGGTTTATAAGAAGTTCTCCAGTAAGACAAATCCTGCCGGAACAGGGCAGGAGGCCACTCATGACGGGACGCAGGCAACAGCCTCGTTTTACACGACCACTGAATATGGAACGCAGTACCATTTGGAAGCGTATAATGAAGGGCATGAAATCGGTAATCATACGCATACGCATCCTGAAGGCGGTTCCTCCTCCGTAGCTTCATGGGAAAGCCAGATAAATACCTGTAACTCGAATTTAATGAATGCAGGCATACCCAAAAGTGCAATAGCCGGTTTCCGGTGCCCGTTTCTACTCTACAATAACAACGGTTTCAAAGCGATGCAAAATACAGGGATAGTGTATGATTGTTCAATTGAGGAAGGGTATGAGGAGGACCAGGACGGGACCAATCTTTTTTGGCCGTATACACTCGATCATGGGAGTCCGGGGAATGAAATACTGTTTATACTTCTGGGCGAAAATGAACTACTCACCAGTTATCCGGGTTTATGGGAAATGCCCGCATATTATGTGATTATCCCTCAGGAGTATCGCGCACAGGTTAAACAATATAATCCCTTTTTCAACGAGGAAAACGGGAAATGGACGGGCTTTGATTATAACTGTTTTGATATGGCAAAGATGACCGGGGATCAATTTGCAACGACCCTTATACACAATCTTGATTTACATTACAACGGAAACCGGGCACCATTTCATTTCGGTTGCCATTCCGATTACTACAGCGACTCAGAAAAGCAGAACGCCCTTGTAAAGGTTATCGATTATGCCCTTTCAAAACCCGACGTCAGGATCGTATCGCAGATTAAGGTACTGGAATGGATGTTAAACCCGGTTGGCCTTGACGGAACAGAAGTGAAACACACTTCGGCCGTCAATAGCAGCCCCCTGAATGTCAAGGCGTTGACGACACACGATCTGTATCTTACCATTCCTGAACATGGTACATATAATATCTCTCTGTATCGTGTTGACGGCAAAAAAATAGTTGCCCGGTCCAGACAATTTACCAAAGCCGGAGATGCTGTGATCCATTTCAACAACGGGAAGGGGATACCGGGAATGGTATATTTCGTAAAGGTTACAGGGAAAAATTATTCTATGCAGAAAAAGATGGTTGTTTTCTGACCTTTTGTATCTGGACATTTCCTGTTGAAGGGTACCATGTAAATTAACTGGCACTCGTTTGAAAGGACAAGGTGCTACACCAGTAGTATTAAAACGCCTCCGCGTGATGAAGTCTTTTTATTAGCTTCCTGTAAATAATTATTTCCATAAAGAAAGATACAATATATATTAGATTTAACAAAAAGTAGCTAATAACATTGTTAAGAAAGGAAATTAATATGAAACATTTTTCGCTCTTTCTTTTTATTTTGCTTTGTTCTGTTGCACTTACTTATTCAGACGATGATAAAGCAGATGAAAATTCTGAGTCAAAGTATTATAAAGTAACAACAAAGCGTTATCCAAACTACCTTGGATTTGCAGGTGGGTTTATAACCGGACATGGATTAGCATATAGGAGATGGATTAAGGACAAAATTGGTTTTCAAATCAATGTATTGCCTATATATAAAGAAGAAAAATATCCCGAAGATGGCTATTACTATCAAGAACGCGACAGCGGTTACTATAACAACGGCAATATTAATTTTGGTGGTACTTTTTTAATAAAGTTTGTTGATGTGAGATATATAAGATTCCTTGGTTATGTTGGTGTGAACAATACTATCGAGATAGAAGAAGGTAATTACTACTATACACAAAGGAAATGGGATTCAAACATTGACGATTACATTGTAGAAACAAAGCATTCTGTAATTGATCGCACGGATAATATTTTAGCCGGAGGCTTGGGAGCCGGTGTTGAATTCTATGTTTTCCGTTTCGGATTTAATATAATGCTAGGATTATATAGTTCCTACTCATTTGAAAAAGAAACTAAAAATATCAGTCCCTCTATTGATGGAGGTATTTTCTTCAGATTTTAAAAAAGCAGAATAAAAAGTCAAATTTTAATAAATTAAAACAGTATCTTGGGCCGGAGTTGCCTTTATTGCTTTATATTTAAAGGTAGATTGTTTTTTTTTATTATACCGCGGAAACGCAGAACAGCATTGCAGGGTAAAGGGCGTTGTGCGTATTACCTATTTATTCCTATTTATATAAAACAACAGAATGGCTGCGACCTATCCCTGGCCTTTCGATCACCTTAAAACCATTCTGTTCTGATATAGAGACGGATTTATTAAAATCATTTTCCGATATACGCCCCTTTGGTTCTGCAACTAAGACTTTTCCAGAGGGTTTTATTGCTTGGTATAATTCAAAAAAGAAGCTGTTGGCGTCGGGGACTTCGTGAACAATAGCGAATGCCAGTGCAAAATCAATTTCCTCGTTAAGGTCGTCCAGCCCCAGGGAGTTTTCATTGCATAAACGTGTTTCTATTCTATTTAATACACCGGCTTTATGCGCGCGTTTTTCTAATGCTTTGGTCATTTTTTCCTGCAAATCTACGCATATAACCTTTCCTTCGGAACCGACCATCTTTGCAAGGGGCAGGCTGAAAAACCCCATTGCGCTGCCAATGTCCAGAACCTTCATACCTTCCTTAATATATAGACTAAGTATTTTCTTTGGGTTTTGAAGCAATTTTCTCAGGGGGCTGGCCAGAAGATATCCGACCCATACCGGGCAAACATGGTGTTTTGCCATAATTTATCCTTTCATTGCAACACAGGTTTTTTGTGTTTTATATAATATATTTAAATCCAGTTCCTTTTCTTATATAACTTATAACCTTTTTACAATGCTTCTTTAAAATGTATACCCCAATGAAAAATGGAATCTCCCGATATCATTTTTATTTCTTTTACCGTTCAGCTTGAAACCGTATAGAAGGCCTATCGGGCCGATGGGTGTAATATAACGCAGCCCTAATCCGGCAGATGAGCGGAATTCATCCAGGGATATATTAAAGGAATTTTCGATTCTTCCTATATCGAAGAATAGTGGGAGTTCAAAGTTTAATCCCATGTCAATACGCGATTCGACGCTCGCGTTGAAGGCTGCACGACCTCCTACAGGATCGCCGTTTTCCGTGCGTAGCTCATTTTCGTTAAAACCGCGCACATCCCGTGTTCCACCGAGGAAAAAGAGCTGATCCTGCGGGATTGTCTTATTATTGCCAAGCGGATCGAGATAGCCTATTCTCCCTATTGTCGCCAGTGTAATTCTGCTTATTGGTGAGATAAAATATCTCAGCTCGTACTGATATTTTATAAAGTCGTCAAATGAGTTTATAATACCTTTGGAGAGAGAAATAGAGAAGGTTGAAAACATGCCTTTTTTGGGACGCGTGTTCGAATCCCGCTTGTCATAAGATAGTGATGGCGTAGCGTTAATAAGATTGCGCGGTTTAAACTCACCGGTGGATGCCGCGTCAGGATTACCAAACTGGTCACGGCGCTCATAGGCAAACCCGATAGCAGGGGTCAGATACCTGAATATTTTTCTCCTGATTCCTATGGAGACGCCATAAGCGTTCACGCCAAAATCCTGTTCTTTCTCCTGTACACGCTCAATGTATACCTCTGTAATATTTTTTACTCTGTAACCGAAAAGGCGGGATTGGACAAAGCTCAGATCAAAGCGATAGCCACCCGTCTCAGTAAACTTTGCCCCGATACTTACATCTCTCATCAGGCCAAAAAAGTTATGGTCACCGGCTTTTGCCTGGCCCCATAAAAGGTCGTGCTCGTATCCAACACCTAACTGGGTATAGTACGGCCTTTGCTCCTCCATCTCTATAAAAAGGTGAACAGTATCCCTTCTCTCCTTCAAGCCGATTGTTTTAAATGAAATGGAATTGAAAATATTCAGGTTGCGAAGTCTTTTCTGGCTCACAAGCATTTTCTTAAGCGAGAAAGGCTGGCCCCGTTTAATGCCAAGTTCCCGCCGAACAGCCCAGTTTCTTGTCTTGAAGTTTCCGGTATAGTAAATATTGCCCATATATACTCTTGTACCTTCATCTATTCGATATATGAGGCGTGCCTGGGAAGAGTCGCTGTTCATTTCAAGATCATGTCTGATTTTTACATAGGGGTATCCTTTCCTCGCAATCGCTGCAGAAAGAGCAATTTCATCACTTTTAATCAGTGCCTTTTGATAAGGGCCATCCTCTTTTTGCTCTGTTACTTTTCGTGCTTTGGCTTCAGTAATGACGGTAAGCGTATCAAAAGCTATTTCCGTAATGATCGTTTGTACCCCCTCGTTAATGTCAACGGCAACAGCCACTGCAGTTTTTTCTTTGTTGTAGGAGAGGGTGTGGGTAACAGAGGTATTGCGATAACCGTGGTTGCGGTAAAGTGATACTATTGCTTCCAGGTCCTTTTCAAATGTCTCCAGTACAAAAGGTTCTGAAACGCTCGTGAGCATCTGCTTTTGTATCTTTTTTATTTTAAATGCGCGGTTTCCTTTCACGTCAAGGGATGTGGCATACGTACATGAGTCTTCATCAATGAGAAACATAATTATTCTTTTTTGTTTTTTCCGCCGTAAATACGTTGTATCCCGGTAAGTAATCTTTGAATGCGCATAGCCTTTCTCGTGATAAAACCGTTTCATGTTCTGCATACTTTTTCGCAGGCCGAGATCATTTCTGTTGCCTTTTTCAAATATGATTACTTCCCGTTTACATCCCCTCTTCATTCGTCTGCTGAGCCTTGTATTGTCTGCCTTTTTATACCTGACTATATAATACGGCCCCTCAGTAATATTGATATTAAGAACGGCCCTCCTTTGAGACGGATCCATTTCAATAGCATATTTAATCTTACACTCCGGATATGATCTTCTGGTTCTCCCCTTCCTGTAGAAAGCGGTAAGGCGTTTGATATCTTCGACAATGATTTTTTCTATAAGCCTCCGTGGGTTGAAGGGAATCAACCGTCTTCGCCAGGTTCTCATCCGAAGTTTCAGCCGGAAATCCGCATACTCCTTATTGCCATTGAATTTGATTGCCTGAAGTATAACAGGGAAACCTTTTTCTGTTAAGATTCGTAAATCAACACACCCCTTTTCCGGATACTCCCTAACCTCTATTTTTGCTACAGCATTACCATAGCCTTCCCGTTTATAAAGGCTCTCTATCAACTCTTTCTGTTTCATAATGATATCTTCTGAATAAACACTGCCACTTCGTACGGTCATTGCTTTAAGAATATCCGATTCAAAAAGAGGAAAGTATCCCCGCAGCACCACAATCTTTTTAATGATCAGAAAAGGCTGAAGGCTGAAGGTAAGCGCAATTGCATCATTGTTAACCACGGAGTCTACTATTATCTTTTTAAATTTATTACACACCCGAAGAGCTGAAATGGAGGAAGCAAACTTTTGTGAAGAGTATGTTTCGCCTTCGCGGAGAAATATCAGTTTGCGTGCCATGGATTCCCATTTTGCGGGGTTCCCCGGGCAATTATGCATCTGCA
>JAUXBV010000508.1 GCA_030619215.1 Fibrobacterota bacterium
AGAAGCCTAAAAATAGAATAGCCCTTTTAACTGGAATAAACTTAATAAGTTATAATAATTATTGATTATGGCATATTAATTGCGGTTAGTATTTCTATACATAAAAAAATAACAAAAACTAAAATTTGTTAGGACAGGATAAAAATGGATAAAAAATTAAAATTATTAAAAGATGCTGATCCGAAATTATTAAAAACAGTAATTGGAAAAATACTTTCTCAACATTTAGAGGTTGGCTCACTTAATCCCGGAAGAAAAATAGGGATTAAAATTGATCAAACATTAACGCAGGATGCGACCGGAACTGTGGCGTACCTGGAGTCTGAAGCTTTGGGGATTACAAGGGCAAAGACAGAGCTGTCCGTCAGTTATATCGACCATAATACGCTGAAAATGGACTATAAAAATGCTGATGACCATGTGTACCTGCAGAGTGTCGCCGCGAAATACGGCCTCATTTTATCAAAGGCCGGGAATGGAATATGCCACCAGGTGCATCTTGAGCGTTATGCTAAACCGGGAAAAACCTTGCTCGGCTCTGACAGTCATACGCCGACTTCAGGGGGCCTGGGATGTCTCTCTATTGGCTCCGGCGGGCTGGATGTGGCATTGGCAATTGCAGGAAGGCCGTTCTATCTGAAAACCCCGAAGGTTGTAGGCGTCAGGTTAACGGGAAAATTAAAGCCAATGATTGCTGCCAAGGACGTCATTTTGGAGGTTCTGAGGAGAATTGGCGTAAAAGGGGGAGTGGGAAAGGCGCTTGAGTATTTTGGGGAAGGAATAAAAACACTGACCGTGCCTGAAAGAGCTACTATTACTAACATGGGCGCTGAAACCGGTGCAACCACTTCGATATTTCCTTCCGATGAAATTACGAAAAACTTCCTGAGGCGTGTTGGCAGGGAAGAGGAATGGACTGCAATTGAAGCTGATGAAGATGTAGAGTATGATGAGATTATTGAGATTAACCTTGGTAAATTAGTCCCGTTAATAGCAAAGCCGCATAGCCCTGGGAATGTGGTGCCCGTAGAAGAAGTAGAAGGAGTAAAGGTGGATCAGGTGTGTATCGGCTCCTGCACCAATTCATCCTTCAAGGACCTGATGACCGCTGCATATATGTTGAAAGGTAAGCGGGTAAAACCAGGATTGTCATTAACCGTATCTTCCGGTTCAATGTCTGTATATTATGAGTTGGCGGAACATGGCCACATTGCAGATCTCATAGGTGCCGGCGCACGCGTTTTAGAATGCACCTGCGGCCCCTGCATCGGCCAGGGACAGGCTCCCCGGAGTGATGGGGTGAGTGTAAGGACTTTTAATAGAAACTTTAAAGGGCGATCCGGAACTGCTGATGCACAAGTATACCTGTCTAGTGTTGAAACCGCAATTACGTGTGCAATAACAGGAGAGATAACCGATCCCAGAAAAATGGGTGAATTGCGTGAGATTCCCATGCCGGAATACCTGCGAATGAAAACAGCGTTGGTTATCGAACCTCCCGACGAAGAGGAAGCAGCAGGGATCAAATTGATTCGAGGCCCAAATATAAAACCTATAAAAGTCCCGGAACCAATGCCTGATCAACTGGATGGAAGGGTATTGATAAAAGTAGAAGACAATATATCCACCGATATTATAATGCCGGCCGGGATCTACCTTGCTTTACGTTCAAACATCCCGGAATATTCCAAGCACGTGTTTGAGCCGGCTGACCCTGATTTTTACAGTCGTGCAATTGAGATGAAGGGAGGCTTTATTGTAGCCGGTGAAAACTACGGGCAGGGAAGCTCGCGCGAGCATGCGGCATTATGCCCGTCATTCCTCGGGGTTAAGGCTGTTATTGCTAAATCGTTTTCACGGATTCATCTGGCAAATTTAATTAATATCGGTATTCTTCCATTAACATTCAGGGAAAGTGGGGATTATGATAAAGTCGGTCAGAATGACCAGCTTGCAATGGATGTTGCTGATTTAAAAAGGGAAACGTTGATTTTACGGAATCTTACTACGGATATCGAGATACCGGTATCTCACACCCTGGCGTCTTCGGATATAGAGATAATTAAGGCCGGTGGAACTATCGCGTATATAAATAAAAAGAATAAACAATAAATTGTTCATATATTAACTGGAGTTAACAATGGATAAAATCAAAGTAAGCACGCCGATCGTTGAGATTGATGGTGATGAGATGACTCGTATCATGTGGAAGATGGTAAAGGATAAGCTTCTGTTTCCCTACCTGGATATGGAGCTTGAATATTACGATCTTCACGTGTCAAAGAGGGATGAAACCGATGACCGGATAACCCATGATGCAGCGGAGGCGATTAAGAAGCACAAGGTCGGTGTAAAGTGCGCAACCATCACCCCGGACAGGAAAAGGGTGGAGGAGTACAACCTGAAACAGATGTGGAAGAGCCCCAACGGCACCATAAGAGCCATGCTGGACGGCACTATATTCCGCAGCCCGATACTGGTTGACAATGTAAAGCCGGCGGTAAAGTCATGGACAAAACCCATAGCAATCGGCCGCCATGCGTATGGTGATGTTTACAAAAACGTTGAGATGCGGATTCCCGGTCCGGGCAAAGCTGAGATAGTGTTTACTCCTGATAACGGCGGAGAAACCCGGCGCATGGTGGTGCAGCAATTTGACGGCCCCGGCATCCTGCAGGGTATTCATAACCTGGATTCGTCAATTACAAGTTTTGCGCAGGCATGCTTTACCTATGCCTATGACCGGAAGATTGACCAGTGGTTCAGCACCAAGGATACCATTTCAAAAACCTATGACGCCCGCTTCAGGGAAATCTTTGCCCACGAATATGAAGAAAACTGGAAGGGTAAGTTTGAAGAAGCCGGGCTCACCTATTTCTTCACCCTTATTGATGATGCAGTCGCACGGGTTATGAAGGATACCGGCGGTTTCTTGTGGGCGTGCAAAAATTATGACGGCGATGTGATGAGCGATATGGTTGCCTCGGCTTTCGGCAGCCTGGCCATGATGACGTCAGTTCTGGTGTCGCCTCACGGCTATTTTGAGTATGAAGCCGCTCACGGGACTGTACAGAAACATTACTACAAGCATCAGGCAGGGGAAAAAACCTCGACAAATTCAATGGCACTTATCTTTGCATGGACAGGTTGCCTGAAAAAGCGCGGAGAGCTTGACAATACCCCGGATGTAGTGGAATTCGCAAAGAAGCTTGAAGAATCTGCCGTTGAAACTATTGAAAGCGGTATCATGACCGGAGACATGACAAGAATCGCAGAGCCGAAACCGGAGAGTCATGCCGGAACCGAAGAATTCATTGACGCAATTGCTGCAAAACTGAATACTAAATTATAAACGGATGGAGAAACACAATGGCACAAAAGGGAATACGTGAATTTGATGCGAAGAGATTGCTGGCAAAATTTCTTCCTGAATTTGTTTCCAATGTCAAATATGACG
>JAUXBV010000538.1 GCA_030619215.1 Fibrobacterota bacterium
ACTAGGATACCTGAAAGTTTGTAAAAGATTAATTAGTTTCTGTCCGAAAACTAGGTAAAACTGTCATTTCGACCGTAGGGAGAAATCTTTCTTTTCTAAGAATCAACAACATACAGATTTCTACCACGGGCACTTTGTCCCTTCGGTCGAAATGACAAAATGATGTGTTTCCGGCCAGACACTAATTAATTACAAGGGCCGCTTAAATTTTCTTTAATACGTTACTAATACAACACTAATACCACATGATTTCAATTTATAACTTCACAAGCTATAGGGAATTCCTCCACGATTATTATAAGGAACAAAAGAGATTAAATCCCACCTTTTCTTATAAGTATTTCGGAGATATAGCCGGGTTTAAAACAAAGACATTTATCTATAAAGTGATAAAAGCGAAAAAAGCATTAGCGAAAAGGAGCACCCTGAAGATAGCAAAGGCAATGGGATTAAAGAAAAGGGAAACCGATTACTTTGAAGCTATGGTCAATTTTAATAATGCAAAAAGCATCGATGAAAGGGAACATTATTTTCATAATTTACAATCATTAAGTAAAAGATATGAGCCAGGCATTATACGGAGAAATCAGTTTTCCTATTTTAATCAATGGTATAATGTTGTTATTCGTGAATTAGTTAATATACTTGACTGGAAAGGCAATTATAAAACCCTTGCAAAAGCGGTAAACCCGCCTATTACGCCAAAACAGGCAAAAGATGCCGTTAAATTGCTTGTTGACCTTGGAATGATAAAGAAACTGCCCACAGGCAAGTACATTCAGGCGGATAAAACAATAACTACCGGGGAAATTTTAAAAACCCTTGCCGTACAGAAGTTCCAGAAGCAATGCATGAGCCTGGCTTCGGAATCAATAGAGCGGCATGATAAAGAAATCAGGGATATGTCTACACTTACGGTAGGCATAACAGAAGAGGGTTTTCATAAACTTTCAGAGGAATTAAAGAATTTCAGGAGGAAGCTGGTTGAAATTGTTGGGAGCGATGAGCCTGCGGACAGGGTCTATCATATTAACTTCCAATTCTTTCCGGTTTCTGAGCTGCCTGAAAAGGATAAAAGGGTCAAAATAGATAAGTAATAATACAGACATTGAATCCTAGTGAGGGAAATACATGAAATGTATGAATGTCGGGTGTACGATTTATAATTTATGTAAGATCAAAGATGTTGCCCACCACTGTGTTATACACAAAAAGCTGTGCTTTCAATATGGTAATGCATTTGAGAAAAAGGCTGAATTGAGTGTTAATTCAGGGCAAAGTAAACATGAAACAGGAAATAATACCTGTAACGATAACAGGGGAATTAAATATTTTTAAAGGTTAGGATTTATATGCTTTCCAGTTTTTTCTCTTTGCCAAACAAGGATTTACCGGTATGAGATTGAAGAATGTTTTGTTGACACTGGGAATAGCAGGCGCTTCCGTTATGTTGCCATTTCTCTACTGCAGCCTTGACATGGCAGGAGGGAGCACGGAAACGACAAATACGAAAATTGCGGGCATGCTCTATAACCCGAAAGGCTCTCCTGCCGTTAATGCAAAGGTTTTAATAGTAACAGTTGATCATAATCCCATATCACGATATAGAAAAAGCCCTGCCATTGTTGATACCGCTTTGACAGACAGTAACGGGAATTACTCATTCGATTCGCTGCCCGGAGGATATTATAATATTTTCGGCGAGGGAGATAGCGGAATATCATATACCGATTCCATCCTTATCAAAAACGATACCGGTAATAACCTGCCTCCGGATACGCTTAAAGAACCGGGCTCTTTAACAGGCGTTATCAGACTCCAGCCCGAACATACCTCCCGTACTGTTCTTGTGCTTGTTTTTGGCAGCCTGACATGGACTATGCCGGTCGATTCCATAGGGAACTTTACACTGGCAAATATGGCGGAAGGGACCTATCGTGCAAGATTTCTCACAACACTGGATGATTACAACCCACTCGATACAAACCTTTACATAAGAGCCGGGATGAACGATACCTTAAGCGACACATTGTATATGCCCTTTACCGGCATTCCAACACCTGCCGGATTAAGCCTTGAGTATGATACATCAAACCAGGTCGTTACCCTATCCTGGAATGCAGTAGATACAAGCCTCATAAAAGGCTTTTACATATATCGAAAACATACGGATTCAAGTTATGCTCGTTTAAATAATACAGCCGTTATAGACACATTCTTCCTGGATTCTTTAAACGGCGGACCTCCCTACAACGGAACATATCTCTATTATCTTACCGCTGTAGATAACAATGGTAACGAGGGATTAAAAAGCGTTCTGGATAGTGTGTTTATTAAAGGAAATAGCCAGGGGTGGGCGCCGAAAGCCTCAATTGCACCAAGAATGGAACACTTTGCCCTGGCAATTGACGATACTTTGTACTGTGTGGGAGGCGTTGATGGAACAGGAGCAAAGCAGTCTCTCATGAAATACAATGCTGCTAATGACACATGGGAAGACCTTGCTCCGATTACTAAACCAAGGTCAGGAGCCAGCGCATGTGCAGCTAATGGGAAAGTTTATTATTTCGGAGGAGAGCAAGGGGCGGCTTGGGTGATTTCCAATTATGAATATAATCCTTTAACAAATTTATGGAGAAAAGAAGCAAATGATTGTTCGTTTGGAAAATATATGGCATCATGCACAATCGATAATATGATTTATGTAATAGGAGGAAGCAGAAATGAGGTGCCTATCAGTGACTCTGTAAATGTATACGATTCTGATAGCGATATATGGTCATCAAAAACATCTATGGAAAAAGCACGAACAAAATTAACCTCATGCAGTGTCAATGGAAAGATTTATGCCATTGGTGGCTATGATGAGATTGATGTTTTAGCAGTTGTTGAAGAATACGACCCGAACACAGACACATGGACTACAAAATCCCCCATGCCCACTGCCAGAATGAGCCTGACCTGCTGCGTATTAAATGGAAAAATTTATGTATTAGGAGGATTTGATGGGTCTAATGTTTTAAGCACTGTGGAAATGTATGACCCCGCAACCGACCTGTGGATTAAAAAATCCCCCATGCCAACCGCACGGGAAGGACTGTCAGCAGCAGTTGTCAATGGTAAAATAGTTGCAATAGGCGGTTCGAACAGCTCCGCAATTACAGGAGTTGTTGAAGAAT
>JAUXBV010000240.1 GCA_030619215.1 Fibrobacterota bacterium
CGCATGGAGCCTGATGCCAAATCATTACCATCTGGTTTTGAGAATTAACACACCAAATTTGTGATACTCTTGGCATCAAATTAGAGTCTGTAAGAATTCGTGTCAGGCAGACAGTATCTTCACGCGCAAGAAAATTAATCTCATTTACAGCTCATCGTATTTATGAAATCCCGGTCATTCATATAGCTCAATATTTTACATCCGCCCTCAATCAGTTTCGCAGTTAATTAAACAAGGAGCGCCATTAGCAAACGAGCACAAACTAAACTGATAAACTTCCTCCGTCCCTATTCTCTATTTTAACCCCTATTTAACAAAGAAAAAAGGCTTAGCCGTATCATCACGAAGCGTAAAATCAACCCAGAAAATTCCTACTTCCTGACTGCTGTTACTGATCCCTTCTGCGACTTCTTTCCCAACAGTTAACGGGGGGTTTTCATAACTGTTCCACCATGATTTATCCCTTTCGTACCCTATCTGGAACATAACCGGGCTGGGAGAATAATGATCAGCCCACTGGGCGAATGCATTGGCCAACGCATTAACATTGTTGAAGCCTTGAGCGTCATTAATAAAAATTATATCCCCTCGATATGATGGAGGCATAAAATCAGTCCGCCAGTGCTTGAGATACAATCTGTAGTTACTACTATATGATTTTACCTTTGTTTCCCATGCCTGTGCATCAGCATCTGAAATATATGAAAAATGGTCTTCTCCATTTGTATCATCCCAGTCTACCGACTCATACCACTCCATATCAACGCCAAAGCCTACAATACACGCATGAGTTCCATATCGGGCCATAACTACATCCACTAATTCAGTGATCAAAGCAAAACCAGGTTCTACCTGTACAAAAACTTTAATTCCTGTTGTGTCAAAGCGAGAAAGGGAACTCTCAAAATAGTCCATTCCCTCAAATGTCATATAATCATGAACATTTCCATCAGAAGGGAAACAGAGGTGGCAGCAACTGTCTTGTCCCATCTCCCCGACAATCCAGAGTGCACTGGAAGTCGCATTGCCACCATAAAATCCTGACATATTTTTAAGCATGTATTCCCATTCTTTGGGCTTAGGGAAAAGCGACATATTTGCCCACGAATTCGTGGTTCCTGTTATTGATTCCCGGCAACCCGCATATTTAATATTACTGACATTCTCCCCAACAACCTTGACAGCTCTTGTAGTTTCAGCTTCATTGCCTGCCATGTCTGATACACTGTAATTCACATAATACGTACCGGTCTTTGTATTATCAATGCCGCTTTCGTCAATAGTAAATTGGTCTATAGTTAAAGTACCGTCAACATTATCTACGGCAGAGGCTCCGGGCTCTATATAGGTGTTTTTTAAACCAAGGTAAAGAGGGTTAAATCCTTCCAAAGTGATTTCAGGGCTCTGTGTATCTTCATTTGGATCGTCCGGCCCATTGTTACAGCCTGAAAAAAACATATGAAATATCAAAAGCAAAAGGGGTAGTATAGTATTGAAGTTTCTGTTTAACATGATATTTCCTTAACGCAGAAATCACCTCCCGATATACTTTCATCTTAACCCATATCGGTCAGGTGTATTAACAAGGTATGAACGGAGACTACACGGACAAATCAAGCAGCGTGCTTTGCTATAAGTTCTCTTACAGATGGCACTAGTTCGTTCGGTATTTCCATTATGGTCTGTGAATCATCTTCATATGCAGCTTCATCCTCTGCTAAAGCCTCTTCCTCTGATTGACTCTCATAATGTTCGAGCACTCTCTTGACTTTCTCTTCGTCCCAGCCAGGTGGGAAATTTTTCTTCTTCATTTTTTTCCTTTTTTTCTAAGTCTTCTCTTATATACTGTCAAAGGTTTTCCTGTTAAATTATAAGCTGTTATAACAAAAGCACTTTGGGGAATAAGGCCTGGAACATATATTACCCTTAAATACCGGCCGCTGTTTGTCTTTCCGACAGCAACTCTTGACCCTTCACTTCCGGTTCTATCCTCACCTGGATGCAATAAAATTTCTTCAACTTCATCCTCAGTTACATTATGATTATAAATATGAGGCAAACCAGTTTCGGGATCATTATAGAACCGAAGATTCAATACCTTCAATTATACTCCTTTCCCGCTTATGTTTGTACTTTTTAGCCAATCTATAAAAGCAATAATTACTCATTTTTGCTGAACTATATAATATCCAAACTGTTAAACACAAAACTTACTAATAATTAATATAACTCACTACTTTTAACTATATATAATTTAATAATAAAAGCTGGATAGTTAAAAATTCATCATAACTTTTTTAACAATAACAGGCTTGGCTCCATTTTTATAAAACTGTTTCATTTTAACAACATATACACCGGCAGCCAGTTTTAGTTTCCAATAACTGAGGTTGCGGGATTTGAAAGCAGAGATGGTTTGTTTAATGCGGTCCCCGGATGTATACTTGAAGATTTTTCTACCGAGTAAATTATAAATAGTACAGGTATATTTACATGGCAAATCAAATTTAAATGTATTGGTATTTTGCTTTATCGGGAGGCCGCCTTGCTTGACATTCCAGCCTCCAATATATAGTTCGGGTGCACCGCTTCCCGCATCCTCAACCTTATATCGGGCGATTATTTTTCTCACTTCTCCCGGGTAAAGCACGAAATAATTATCACTCCATAAAACAGGCAAGATTTCCTTTTTGTCACTATTCTTTGCAAGTTTCAGATGGACTGCAAATGCTATTATAGAGGTGGTATTGTTAACGGTTACCACTACTGTGTCTTCATAAGCACCCTTCTTGACAGTATAAGAATAGTTAAGTTCAACGGTGTCTAAATCTTGCAATGCGGTAAGATCCCCAAATGAAGATAACGGTGTATAGTGGAAAGTAGTTTTCTTCCAATCCGGTATATCGGCTTTTGTTGATAACCAGTACGAGTTGTAATCGCACTTTTTTCCATTTTTATATGATAAGGTGAGCCTGAGAAAATATGTCGGGGAGATGGTGTCAAATTCCGGAATATCAAATAGTTTTTTAACTTCATCAGGGTTTAATGATACGGATGCCTGTTTGTGTAATTTCTCTTCCCCGTTTAAGGTGTAAACATACGCCTCTGCGTTAAGGTTGCTAAAAGCGGTATAATATGAGTTGACAACCACTACATTTCTGTCATTAACGGAATACTGGATGTGAAGTGGTTTACAACCGGCTTTTGCACCGAAGTATGAGCCACCCGGGCGTAAGTAATAATCATATAGGTGCCATATCATAGATGGCCATGCATTATTAAGCATCCATTGAATAATTCCTGTTGACGTATACTTATTCTGCGAATAGGCCTCAAACATTGCGCGATGGGACTCATAAGCTGCTACCTGTGTTTTCATGCAGTATTCCCGTGCGCTTTTTGACGGCCCGTAACGGTTATCAACTGCCTCTGCAAACACACTAAAATTGTTAAAATTTTCGATACCGCAGTGAAAATTCCATACACTGTTTACCGGCCATAAATCATTTGCGGGGATGAATTCTTTAATGCTCTCAAAAGGCGGCACTGCGGCACCTGGACCGGCTTCAGTATTGAAACCGTAATTCCCGCCATGTAAAGAGTCCTGGAACCAGTATACCGGCGGCTCCCACTTATACGGCCCGCTCATTTTACCCCCGGGTATTCCGGTAATAGTGCTTGTTAAGCGGTGTGTCGCACTCGCCATAGACGGATTTGGCCACATCAGCTCTTTCAATATATCGAGATAGGACTGTTCAACATCAGGAGGTGGTATCAGGTCGCTTCCATACATCCAGGCAAGCATACAGGGGTGATACCGATGCAGGTAAACCTGTGATTTCAGTGAAGCGTACGCAACAGCATGGTCTTCTATATCCCACTCCTTCCAGTTTTCCCAACCAGTACCATAAGCACTGCAACACCAGCCGGGTAAAACCATAATGCCGTGCTTATTACAAAGATCATAAAATTCCCTTTCCTCAAATTTCCCCTCAAGCCTGATAGTGTTAAGATTCATGTCCCGAACATACCTGATCTCCGCTTCCATCCGTTTCGGGTCTCTCCTCAGAAAAAGGTCGGGACACCAGCCTGCACCCCTCAAAAGAATGTCTTTGCCATTGATAGAAAAGAGCCGGTGCTTCGGATCACTTGCAGGCACTAACCGTGAAGTAACCTTACGTATACCGAATTCAATTCGAGTACTGTCAGAAACGGTATTGTTAATGACAAACGCAAGTTTAAGATTATAAAGCGGCCGGTCTCCCATCTGCCAGGGCCACCATACAGAAGGATCACTTATAATAAGCTGAGGGAATTCCGAATGTGACAGGGCGACTTCTTTCTTCTCCTGAGCGGCCAGTGTTATCTCTCTTGAGAAGGTGACGGCACCAATGGTGCCTTCCAGGGTACCGGTGACCTGGGCCGCTGTTGCGTTTGTCAGTTCCGCAAGCACACTGAGTTTAGCCGTTGATAACGATGGGATATCCAGCTCCGTTATGACATGCGGGTGCCGCAGGTTAACGCTGCCGCTTGTTCGAATAAAAACCTTTTTAAAAAGCCCCATGCTCATATCCGGCGGGTGGGGCGCCCAATCCACAAAGTTTATGGAAAGGTCATATTCTTCCGGTTTGAATACCTCTACTGCAAGTACATTTGAATCATTCCCAAAATTGGCTATATCTGTAACATCAAATTCATACGTTCTATATGCACCGACAACCTGTGCAGAGTCTGACAGTTTTTCACCGTTCAGCCAGATGTTGGCGCGGTAATTAATGCCGCTGAAATTCAATCGGATACGTTTTCCCGACTCTATCGCAGGAATTGTGAATTCGGTGCGATACCACCATGAATTATTGAACTGGCCGGCAGGAATAGCAGAGAGGTTTGTGCCATAAAAAGGATCAGAATAAACATTATTTGCAATCAGACCCGCTAAAACAGTTGACGGAACAGAAATGGGGTGCCAGTTCTGAGGTATAAAACCACTATTTGAAATAACCGAACCTGTTTGTGTTACCTCTGCTGAAGATTGCAGGTTCCAGCTATCATATAAGTCAAATTGTGAACCAAAAGCTGTAAACGAAAAGATGAGTATTATTAGTAGCTTCGGCAGTATGATATGCCTTAAAATGAAATTCATTAGTTTTAGATACCAAACGAATTTTGAATATTTCTCTCTATGTCCCCTACCTGAACCGTTGACAAACTGTTATAGGCGGGGGATACGCTTTTTTATACCAGAATTTCCGGCCATATTAAAGATGCTTTCAAACTCCTCTATTCTTCCTTCTCCTCTTCCTTAAGTTTCTCTAACTCCTCTTCATACTTCTCTATCTCATCATCAATTTTTTCTATCCGCTCTCCTGCCTTCTCCTGAAACTCAAGCATTTTCCCCATGCCGGACATCTTTTCCGCTTTTGCCAGGGCATACTCAATGTCATTGCGCAGTGTCTCATAATTCTTATTGAAAAATGAGAGCCGTGCAAATTCATCATTGAATTTATAGTAGCTGCGTATCTTCTTCTCATATTCAACCTGCGGGGCGTGGAGGCTGTCAACCTGCTTAATTATATAAGAGGATTGACCGGCCATAGACAATTCATTCATGGAGGTGGCGATCTTATAGTAAACATCCCGATGGTCGTAAAATCTTTCTTCCTCTGCCTTCCTTTCATTTTCGTCCGGAGGAGTGGTTGTATTTATCTTTTCATACGCGGGTGTAAGAACACTTACCGCTTCCTGGTATTTTTTATTGATCATGGCACAGTAACCTTTAAGAAGCATGGCTTCACACCGAAGAATAATCTTTTTACTGGTTCTGAGAATTTCATCACACGCCTTTATGCAGTCCACCCAGTTGCTTGCTTTCAGGGCCACCCAGGCCAAGCC
>JAUXBV010000264.1 GCA_030619215.1 Fibrobacterota bacterium
GCCAGCGCAGCATTCAAACCCTCGAAATCGTATTCTCCCTTTTTCTTTGGAATCATAACCGGCCCGGATGCGTCCGCTGCTTCGCTTTCCTTATGTTCTTTTTCCTTTTCAGGCTCCTTAAAGTAATGAAAAAGGTCGAATCCCCTTTTGGTAATGACGATACCCAGGTCAAGTTTAACATCCTTTTTCTCTTCGGAAGAACCGCCCCCTCCTCCGCCCCCTGCCCCGGATGACTCCGGAAGCTTCAGCTCAATAGCGCCTATCTTTACAAACTCGGCAGAGCTGAGAAGCAGCGGGATCAGTATAACCATGAGGTTCATCATAGGTGCGATGTTCGGCTCAGTTTCAACCTCCTGCTTTATGCGCCTGCCTGTAACACGATACTCCTTCCGCACAGCTTCCGTGGGTAACAAAACCTTCAGAAGCGATGCTGCGTACCGGTCAATCTCCTGTACGGTATTATCCACCTTAGATTTAAATATTGAAAAAACCAGGACGCAGGGCACACTGATCATAAGCCCTAAAAGCGTTGTGTTCATAGCTGTCGATATACCGGACGCAAGAAGCGACGACTTTACAACAGGGTCCACATCAGGCCGGGCAACTGCGGCAAATGAGAGTATCAAACCGAAGATGGTACCCATCAGCCCTAAAAGCGTTGAAACGTTCCCCAACATCAGAATGTAGTTTATTCTTTTCTCCAGAATAGGAATCAGGTGAAGCGACTCCTCTTCCATGGCACTCAGAATAACTTCCGTGGGTTGCCCTTTTCTCTTTATCCCTGCACCGACGATACGCGGCAGCGCACGCTTTCCTGCGGTATGGCACAGTTTATAAGCTTCATCAAGCTTCTTTTCCTGTAAAAGAGCCTTGAGGTGGTCGATGAAAGACTCGGCGTCAACATTGGTGCGTCTCCGTATATCCAGCCACCGTTCGATTATCAAACCCAGTGCGGACACTGCCAAAAAAGCAAGTATCCACATGAATGCAAACCCGCTCTTGTCCGGAGAAAACGCCTTTATTAATTCAGCAAAAATATTCATAGCTTTTTATTGAGTTATATGTTTATTTCCTTAACAAGTTTATTATCAGTAAAAATCTTAATGTTATTGTGGGTTACATGAAGTCCGATCCCCTCTTTCAACTGGGCAGAGCTGATATGGAATTTCTGTACTTTGTAGGACTTTTCAACGAGTGCGTTGACAAGGCGCAGTGAATATTCATCTATCTCGTCTATTATTTTTTGCGTCTTTGACTTGAAAAGGGAAAAAATAACGATTGCCGGAACCGCAACCATAAGCCCCGAAAGTGTCGTATACATGGCAGCAGAAATACCGCCTGCAAGGAGCGTCGACTTCTCCGCGGCATCGATCCCCGGCCTTCCCACTGCCGCAAATGACAGGATCAGGCCGTAGATTGTTCCCATAAGTCCAATCAATGTCGCCACATTACCGATAGTGGCCAGGTAATTGGTCCTCTTCTCCAGTTTGGGAATCACCTTGAGTGTAGCTTCGTCAATTGCATTTCTTATCTGGTCAGCACCCAGCTTCGCACTGTCAATTCCGGCTTTGATAACCTCGGAAAGAGCCATTCTGCCTCCCTTCCGGCACATATTCTGGGCGGCTGCGACATCATCCTTTTGAATATGTTTCAGAATATCTTTAATAAACAGCTCTGTTTTAAATCCGGATTTAATGGTGAGGTAAATAAACCGTTCAATGGTAATTGCAATACAGAATACTCCCACAACAAGCAAAATCCACATGAAAACAAAGCCGGGTTCCGATGAACTGAAGGAATGGAAAAATTTTGCCAAAAAGCCCATGCTAATCCTCCGTTTCTAATGTATTTGTAATTGATTTTGTTTCAATAGACCCTACAAAATTGAAAGCTTTATATAAATTAATTGTTACTACTCAAGTATAGCTTCAAATAATGTCATTGCGAGCGAAGCGAAGCAATCTCATCTTTTCAGGTATAGAAGATTGCTTCGCTTCGCTCGCAATGACACAGAGAAAGTTACACCACCTGAGTAGTAACAATTGATTATCTTTTTCAAAGGGACGATCCGGCATACCTGGTACATATCAAGGTACATAATTGGTAATCCTCTCTCCTTCAAATTCGAACGCACCGCTATAGGGAGATTTTTCTATTGCCTCTCCGCTGCTAAAAACACTCACATTGACCTCACTGTCCAGGCTTTTCATTACCATGGGGGTAAAATTGGGGCGCTGCTCTGCCTTAATGAGAACAAGCTGAGGCCTCCTGATCTTCCCCTCAATCTGAACCTCGTCAAATATAATTCTCTTTATATCATCATCGGCATAGGTAAAAGAGAACATACATACCAAAACAATAAAAGAAACAAGTGTTAAATTATTGATATTAAAAGTTCTTAATACATTCATTTTTTAAGAAAATTTCCTTTATGTATATTTATAACCTGATTTTTCATTCAACATCGGTGAGATAGTATTGTTCATAAATTATTATATATCTATGTAAAAAAAATTTCACTATTAAAACTATTTATAACCCATTGAATTATAATTATGAAAAATGTGATTACACGCGCAAAAGAAATCATTAATGCAGAGGCGGATGCACTGCTCAATATTCCCCTGGATAAAAACTTCGAAAAGGCTGTCAATACCCTTAATAAATGCAGCGGCAAGGTTATTACAACCGGTATGGGGAAAGCCGGTACCGTAGCAAAAAAGATGGCCGGGACTCTCTGTTCTACCGGCACCCCCGCGACATATCTCCATCCCGGAGAGGCAGCTCACGGCGACCTCGGCCTGTTACATAAAGGAGACGTCATTATCGCGTACTCAACAAGCGGGAAAACACGTGAAGTAATAGAAATGCTTGAATTGGCCCACCATTTCGGTATTGAGACAACCATAGGCATCACCTCGCATCCTGACTCGGAAATACGGAAGCAATGCTCTATAGTAATTGATATGGGTATCATTAAAGAGCCCTGCAAACTAGGTCTGACACCTACGTCCAGCACAACCGTGATGATTGCTATCAGCGATGCGCTGGCACTTGTATTAATGGAAGCTAAAAACTTTACGAAAAAGGATTATGGCCTCAGGCATCATGGCGGGTACCTGGGGAGAAAAGCGAAGCAGACCAAGATTTAACGGTTAACAGAAACTAATTACCACTACATTTTTAAACTACTATTATACTGATATGAAAAAATCCTCCGATTTTCTTGTAATAGGCAGCGGCATTGCCGGACTCTGCTTTGCGATCAATGCGGCAAAACAGGGCAGTGTTATAATGGTTACCAAGAAGAAAGATAATGAATCAAATACCAACTATGCCCAGGGCGGCATCGCATCGGTTCTCGACCCCCGTGACAGCTTTGCATTACATGCTCAGGACACCATTTCCGCCGGTAAAGGCCTGTGTCATGAAGATGCCGTACAAATCCTTGTAGAAGAAGGGCCCGGCCGTATCGAGGAGCTCATTTCCTGGGGAACGAAATTTACCACATCTTCCTCCTCTAAGGCATTTGCAAAGCTCGATCTTGGAAGGGAAGGCGGGCACTCCGTAAACCGGATCGCCCACTCACGTGACCTTACCGGTAAGGAAGTGGAAAAAAGCCTCCTTAAAAGTATCAAGCAGGATCCGAATATCACCCTATATGAAAACCACTGTCTGGTCGAGCTTATTACCAATCACCATATCACTAAAAAATCGAAACAAAACACCTGTTACGGCGCTTATGTGCTTGACACAATAAACAGAGAAATAACCGCCGTTCGCGCTAAAATAATCTTTCTTTCCACAGGCGGGGCCGGCCAGGTATATCTTCACACGACGAATCCGGAGATCGCCACCGGCGACGGTATCGCCTGCGCCTTCAGGGCCGGCGCAGAAATTAACAACATGGAATTTATACAGTTCCACCCTACCACTCTTTTTCACGCCGATTACCATTTAGAAACCAAAGCATTTCTTATATCGGAAGCCCTGCGCGGATACGGAGCGATATTAAAAGACAGCCGCGGCAGAGAGTTCATGAATAAATATCATAAGATGAAGTCCCTTGCCCCGCGGGATGTGGTTGCCCGCGCCATAGATTTCGAGATGATAAAAACGGGCGAGTCGTGTGTATACCTTGATATACGCCACGCGCCAAAATCACAAACGCGGCGGCGTTTTCCCAATATCTACGCACGCTGCAAAGAGTATGGCGTTGACATAACAAAGGAGCTTATCCCTGTTGTCCCGGCGTCCCATTATATCTGCGGCGGTATACGCTCCGACACCTATGGAAGAACAAGCATCAACAACCTGTACGCAGGCGGTGAAGCCGCCTGCACCGGAGTACACGGTGCAAACAGGCTCGCATCAAACTCGCTTCTTGAAGCCCTGGTGTTTTCAAAACGCTCTGCATTTCACGCCGGAGACAGGATAAAGCCCCTGAAACGTATCCCGGCCAGTCTCATTCTGCCATGGGATGACAGCGGAACTATTGACAACGAAGAATGGGTTCTCGTGTCCCATAATCTTAACGAAATTAAAAATATAATGTGGGATTATGTTGGAATTGTCCGCTCCAACCTGCGCCTTGAGCGCGCAATGCGAAGGCTGAAACTGTTAGAGAGTGAAATAGAAAACTTCTACCGTCGAACCAAAATCACTCCGAAGCTACTGGAACTGCGGAATATCGTTACTATTGCCAAACTTATTGTTATATGCGCACTTAAACGTCATGAAAGCCGCGGCCTTCACTTTACAACCGATTACCCGGGGCAGAATGATCGTTTCTGGAAGCGTGACACGAAAATAATAAAGTCTATATAGCAGGCATAATCAATGACCCTTTTCTTTGTTATCCTCCTCCTTGCAGCACTGGCGATTTCGACCTATATTCTCCTTCGCGGCAATTTGACCACCGGTAGAAAGACAATACTCATTCTTAACCGTCTAACAATTGTAACGATTCTCGTCCTTGCCTTTTTCCAGCCCTCATTTAAAATAACGAGCATTGCCTCTCAGGAAAATATCGTGCCTGTTCTTATAGATCTCTCCTCCAGTATGCGGTTGTTTAATGCAGACTCGGTTTTAACTTCTTTTGTGGAGTTTTTTTCATCGTCCCAATACGATAAAGACCGGACATTACCAACGTTTAAATTTTTTGGTTTCGGGGATTCCCTCCGGCCAATTAGGGATTTGAAATCACTGGAATTTAATGATAAAAACAGTATCTTCCCTAGATTCTTTAACGATCCCCATATAAAAAATTGCGGGAAAATAATACTTTTATCTGATGGTAACTGGTCCAATACTGTTTCGCAGAAAAATAGTATTCATGAAAAAGAGTGTTTATACACCCCCCTTCTGCAGGTATTAAATCCTTCATATATTCAAGTTGAGGCCCCAAATATCGTAAAGTCGACCGTAAAAGAGCCAACAGTAAAGGTGCCGGTTGTTTTGAGCGGTTATAATAAGGGAAACGATCCTGTTTTTATCACTCTTCGAAAGGGAGAGCAAATAGTAACAGAAAAGAAACTGCAGGTTGATACAGGATTTTTCACTGAGATAATATCTATACCGATAAAAACAAAGAGTGTCGGTTCCCACCTGCTGGAGCTGGGTGCAAAGCTTGGAGATACCATAAAAAGCAATTGTTATATTCTGCATGATGTTAAACCAAGCGATTTTTCAGCATATCTCTATTCGTCCCGCCCATCCCTTGACAGAAAATTCTTAA
>JAUXBV010000191.1 GCA_030619215.1 Fibrobacterota bacterium
AGTCCGGAAACAAACCGGCAGCCCATGTATAAAGATGGAAAATACAACCCTGACGTTTATAAATATTGTTCAGGATATCAATATGATGATGCTACCATATTTGGATTCAGCCATACGCATTTCAGCGGGACAGGGCACTCCGACCTGGGTGATTTCTTAATCATGCCAACGGTTGGTGTGTTGCAGTTGGACCCGGGAGATGCGAAAGTACCGCAAAGCGGATTTCATTCGGAATTTTCGCATGATAATGAACATGCCGAACCCGGATATTACAAAGTACATTTAGACGATTATAAAATTACTGCGGAATTAACGGCTTCCGATAGGGTTGGTTTTCATCAATACACATTTCCGAAATCAGATAGCGTTCATATTATATTGGATTTAATTTCAAACATCTATAACTATGATGGTAAAAACGTTTGGACATTTGTTCGGGTAGAGAATGATTCGCTCGTAACGGGGTATAGACAAACCACTGGTTGGGCAAGAACCAGAAAAGTGTTTTTTGCCATGCGGTTCTCTAAATCATTCCATAATTACGGACATAAGAAATATGACGATGTAAAATACAATGGCTTTTACAAAAAGTTTAATGAAACCGAAAACTTTCCTGAAATGGCAGGAAAGAATATACGTGCTTACTTCGATTTTAAAACTGAAGAAGAGGAAAAAATTAAGATAAAATTTGCTCTTTCCTGTGTAAGTACAAGAGGGGCATTAAAAAATTTACAAGTCGAAATCCCGCATTGGGATTTTGATAAAGTAAAGCAGGAAACACAACAAAAATGGAACAATGAATTATCGAAAATAGTAGTAGAAACCCAGACAAAAAAGCAAAAAGAGACATTTTATACCGCACTTTACCACACCATGCTGGGACCCGTTATTTATGAAGATGTAGATGGCTCATATCGTGGTTTGGACCGGAATATCTACCAATCGGATGGCTTTACAAATTATACCATTTTTTCTATTTGGGATACCTATAGGGCGTTGCATCCTCTGTTTAATATTATACAACCGCAACGAAACAGTGACATGATAAAATCCATGTTAGCACATTACGATCAGAGTGTACATAATATGTTGCCTGTCTGGAGCCATTATGCCAATGAAAACTGGTGTATGGTCGGCTACCATGCCGCTTCGGTTATTGCAGATGCTATTGTAAAAGGCACAACAGATATAGATTTGGAAAGAGCATTAAAGGCTTGTGAAAGCACGTCTACTTTGTCCTATTATGACGGTATTGACAGTTACATGTCTTTAGGATATGTGCCGGAAGATAAAAGTTCTTATTCTGTATCAAAAACATTGGAGTATGCTTATGATGACTGGTGTATTGCACAGATAGCTAAAAAAGCCGGTAATGAACGGGTTTATAATAATTATATAAAACGGTCGAAAAATTATTTGAATGCATACGATCCTGAGATAGGATATATGCGTCCGAAATTAGCAAATGGTGAATGGCGAAAAGATTTTAATCCAATGGATACACACGGACAGGGATTTATTGAAGGTAATGCCTGGAATTACGGACTGTATGTACCTCATGAAATAGACAGTATGATTGCCATGATGGGCGGAAAAGATAAATTCTCTGATCATTTGGATAAGATTTTCACCACAGAAATTGAAGATAAATATATTGAGAAAAACGAGGATATTACCCGGGATGGTATCATCGGGAATTATGTTCACGGTAATGAGCCGGGGCATCATATACCGTATTTATATAACTGGACCAACCATCCGTGGAAGACTCAGGAGAGGGTCAGGATGATCATGGAAACGATGTATGGCAATAAGGAAGATGGCCTATGCGGCAATGATGATGCAGGACAGATGAGCGCGTGGTACATATTCAGCGCGCTGGGTTTTTATCCGGTAACTCCAGGTTCTGATGAATATGCAATCGGAAGCCCATTGGTAAATAAAGCTACCATCAAACTTGAGAATGGTAAGACATTAACCATAAATACCGTGAACCAGGGTAAGGAGAATGTTTACCTGGAAAAAGTGGAAGTAAATGGTAAAGAGGTTGGTGGGTATACATTAAAACATAGTGATATTATGAATGGGGGAGAAGTAATTTTTTATTTGAGAAGTACACCAAAAGAGATTGAATAATAATCTTTTTTTATACCGACCAGAAAGAATACTATCTCCTATTGTCATTGCGAGGACTATAGGACGAAGCCCCGCTTTTTATGCGGGACGAAGCAATCTTCATAATGCTACCTTATAAGGATCGCCACTCCCGACTTAGCGTCGGGATCGCAATGACAGTAAATAAAACATAGGATATTTAATATACAATTCAGAATAAAAACACCCCTCCCTCCAGGTAAACTGAAGAAAGGGGTACTGGGGATTTGGTACTGATTTCCTGATTATTTTCTGAACAGAATATTTATCGTCTTTGTAAAGTCCTTTGTTTCCATCCTGCACAAATACATTCCAGCTGCAATGCTTTGTCCGGTTCGATTCATTTTATCCAGAGAAATGGAGTGATATCCAGCCTTAACATTTCCACTCACCAGTGTACTTACCAGTTTCCCCTGGAGGTTGTAAAGCTTCAGGGTTACAAGGGAGGTGTTATTGCCGTTATTTGGTACCTGGAAGTAGATCCTTGATCCATTATATTTCAAATTAAAAGAGGCAGGTACCTTTGCGAGTGAATTGATAATCGGCACTACGCCGTCAATTTTAAAATCGTCAACAGAGATATCGCTTTCCCAGCTGTCTCCGGTGATACCGCGGAGGCGGAATATGACACGGTCGCCTTTATATGGCTCCAAATCCAGTGTTTCTTCAAGCCAGTTATCGCCTTTATTCCCGCTTATGGTAATGACGTCATTCTGCCAGATCCCATCTACGCTTATATCAACGATAAGATCGCCCATATGATCTTCACCGGCGTTGTCACTGAACATATGGTACCAGAAAGACAGTGTGGGGTCGCCAAGAGATTTAAAATTGAATTTCGGCGTTACAAAGGTAAACTTTTTATTTGGGTTACCATTGTTACTCGCGGATGCTTCCGTGTAAATATAAATACCCTGATCAGTTCCTGTCGTATGGTCTGCCATGGGTCCTGTTACATCCGGAGGATCATCGATACGTGAAGGTGTGGGGCCGCTGTAAACAATCCAGTTCAGGTCATCATCGGAAAGCTGTTCATATTTGAATGGAAGTATATCGGATTGTGCTTCCAAAGTATCGAAATTCTGGAAATAGGGACAGACAATAATATATTCCGGAATGATGCTGAAGTTCGTATCACTTTCATCATTAAGTGCGGTGCTGTCAATAGAGGTGATCTTGACCTTATAATCATCACCGGTATCATAGTCACCGGCTATCTGCCATTCAAGTGATCCGTTGCTTGCAATTGAAGCAGCAAGGGTTTCTTTCAGGGATCCGCCTTTGAACAGCTCGATCATAACATTGCCGTCGATGTTATCCCCCCATTTAATTTCCTGGGTAGTACCCTGCTCCCACCTTTCACCTCCAGCCGGTGAATAAACATTGATAAATGGCTCAGAGCTGCCTTTGAGAATGTTGATTAACGGGTCACCAAACCATATATACATGGCCACATTACCTTTGGCGGTATTGCCGTGCTGGGCTATTGCCTCGGCATCTGCATGATTACGCAGATCACCTGCGGCTTCTATTCCTTCATCCCATGTACCGTAATATAATGCCCGGTCATAGGTGTGGTTGACAGTGGTCATACTTGGGTCATTGGCCGCCAGAATGGCGACAGCGCCTTCTTCCTGGCATATAAAGGCTTCGGCAAGACAATCGCTTGAGGAGCTCATATCACCATTAGTACATGCCATGCAAAAAACAACAGGTGTCATTTTGCCATTTTCAAGTGCTGAAGCATCACTGGTAGAATAACTGCTGCCGTTCCAGCCGCTCCAGGACGTTCTTGAACCGTGGCCGCGGTAATTGACCACCAGCCGTCCCTCATTGATGGCCTCCGTTACCTGCGCATTCGTAGCGTTTTCACCACCGTACTTCCGGTCCATGACAGGAGGTTCCAGTATATAATCGTGATCGTAAATTGACTCCTTGCAGGCCGTATATTTTTCCGGGTAATCCTCTCTATGTGCAATCAATATGGATTTTTTACGCCATTCGCCCGGATAGGCCAGGGTCTGAAAGTCAAGGGTTTTGGCTACCATATAACTCAATTCAGTTTCATCTGTTGCGGGCATGCGGCCGAGTCCCACGTCGCCGACCAAATCATCACCGTCAAGCCAGGAGTACCACGAATCCGAATCCTTACCGCTGTAAGCGTCTACCTTGTGGGTAATTGCAGGCAGATCTCCTACCAGCAAGACGTAATCCAGCTCTCCGGCGCCGTAAACGGTCTCTATGTATCCTTTAATCGCATCTGCATCTGCGGAAGTGCCGATATCAGAAACGTTCTTCAACTCAACAGTGAATCCCTGGCTGGTGTAATAGCTTACCAGATTCGTGAGGCTGGCAGCGTCCATAAAGTCACCGTCTGTAATAATGAGGTAATCGGTAGCCCTGCTGTTATTCATCTTTGCCTTGCCCGGTATCATTGTGTATTCCATGAAGTCGTAGTTGAGGAGCAGTGCCTTAAAGGTGTTTGCAAGGTTGGACGGGAAGGTGAGTGTCTTGCCTGCGTTGCTGCCGGTATAGGTAACCTTGCAGGTAATTCTGGAAGCTGCCTGCATTGTTCCTGAGACCGGGTTATAACGGAACGGATTGATCATTAGGGTTGCGAGATGCACACCGCGCATGACGATCGTTTCTGAAGTGGACGCCCATGCTTCCGGGTAGTACCTGTCAGTACTGTAAAGCTGTTTGTTGATGGTAAACGTCCTGTCTGCTGCTGATTCTGTTTCAAGCAGGGGGCGCTGATGCGGTTCGACTTTCACCTTCTCAAATGTTTCAAACTCCACACCGGTCACCTCGACTGTAACAGCCGCACCTGCGGGAACAGCAAAAAAGCGTCTCATTAGGGGAAGTCCCGGTGCTCCTATTACATCAGTTTTACACTGGCCGGGAAAGGTGATGCTGTGCCAGTTTTCATTGTTAAGAGACACTCTCTCAGAAGAGAAGCCCGGCAGGGTAAAGCTGACACTCATAGCGGCTGCGTCGGAGGGAGAGGCTTTAATGGCAACTCCTTCAGCCTGAGCCCCGCTGAGGTTATACCAACCCGAAGCCGGGATATTAGATGCGTGGGCGGAAAATGAGCCGATAACCAGAAAAAGTACTGTAGCAATTGTTACACTTACAGAAGCCCCTCTACAAGGAGTCGTGAGCTTTCTCATATCTTCCCCTCCCCAAAAAAGTAATTGATATATAATTAGGTGAAAATTTCTATAACAATATACTGAAACATTGGGCGCCAGGTCGTTTGTGATGAATTGTGATGATTTATCAGTATATTACTTGCTTTGAATTATGAAGGATAAAACCCTTCCCCCGTCCTACTATATAATATATCAAAAAAAGCGAAGTTTTTCCGGTTTTATTTGGCAGATATGGGTTGTTACCTATAAAAAGACGATATATATTGAAATGTCTGGTATTTTGTTGTGAAAACATACTATAAATAACAAAATGCCGCTTTAGTGCGAAGTGCTCGTTAAGGGGTACAACTTGTGAAAATCAGTAAAAATTTTTACTATTAGGGTGTTCCGGCTCCTCCCGTTTTACGCACTTATCTGCGTGTGGGAAACCACAGGCAGACGGCAAAAGCCGCGTTAATATTCGTAGTATGTAAATCGGATAAGGTTGTTTTACAGTTAACAATAAGGAAGAGATGCTTTTTTCCTGTTCTCAAAATGAGAACAAAAATGTTCTACGGTTTTTTAAAAATACTATCTAAAGAAACAATTTTAGATATATTAATAACAAAAGAACCTGGGGTAAATATTATTAAATGACGCTAAAGAAGAAGGAGGGGTCCTGATGAAATTAGCGGTAAAGTTTTTATTATCAGTTTTAGTCTGTTTAACGTTTATACATGCATTTCCCGACGTTGGAGATACGCCGGAAGATTTTACACGGTATCACTATCAATTGGACAAGGAATGGAATCTTTATGAGCACCTGGATGGAAATACCGTGATCTTTCTTATAACAGGAAGCTTTACATGACCCCCTACCCAAGTATCTGCGGAGCGGAGAGAAAAGTTATGGCAAGATTACAAAGATGAATATGGATTTATTTTTCTTGAGATTTATTGTAAGGAAGAGTTAGCTCCTGGTTGCCATAATCCTTTTGCTGTTAATAATCCAAATCTTGATAACCAACCTTCTACAATGGAACAGAGAATATTAATGTATACATATTATAGAGACTCTCTTAATATGACAGCGCCATCCTTAATTGACAGTATGGACAATTATTTTTTATCTCCACCATACGATTCCGGGCCTGATGCTGCCTATGTGATAAGAGTTGACACTACCTTTGGATATACATATGATTATATACACACCTGGAATTGGCCGGAATTATACGATGAAATTGAGGAAGCGATTATAGAAGCATTGAAAGACGTTGAAGTGGATCAAGAAGCTCCGTCAGTTGAAGTAACTTCACCTCAAGCCGGTGAAGAGCTGGCACTAGGTGATGATTACGATATTGAATGGACAGCTACAGATAATGTTGGTGTCACTTCAAGAGCAATTTATCTATCTAAAAATAATGGGTCTATGTGGGAACTTATTGACAGCTCAGAGGGAAATACAGGAACGTATTCCTGGGAAGTTCCTACCGAGGCATCCGG
>JAUXBV010000351.1 GCA_030619215.1 Fibrobacterota bacterium
CCAGTCTTCTTCACCAGGCTCGCCATACTTATCATCACCATTTTCATTCCAGCTTCCATCAAGCGTACCGAAATACATATCAGCAGCAGGCTCTAATTCGTGGTATCTGTCAGGTGTTTTTTCATGATCGTAAAATGCAGCCCATAACTGCCTTACAGGTATGGAGTTAGTGTTAGATGTAACATCCCCGCCCAGTACTGCAAATATAATTTTGTGCTGCTCATACTCATCTTTGATACAGTTTCTAACTTTTGCCGCGGGATCTTCGCCTGTTCCGTTTTGCTCAATGTCGGTAATGTCAATAATCTTTGTCCTCATCCCTCTTCTCGTATTGAATTCAACAAAGGGACTCCATGTGTCTATTACCTCGGGAAAGGTTATAATTAAATATTCGTAGTCATCAGCGCCTCTTGTTTGCAAGGCCGGACAATTATCCTGTAGCGTATTAGAAAAAAGTAAGGCAGGAGTCAATGTGATGAGTAGGAACTTTTTGATCATTGTAACCTCCAGGAATGTTACCTTCGGTTAATAAAACAGGCCCCGTTCCCCCTCTTATTAATTAAACTAACTTTTACTTTTTCTCTTATATGTGCATTTGTATAAGAACAAATAGCAAATAATAGACGTCTCTATTAGAAGAATGTCATTAACATATCTGTATTTTTAATATATCAACTGGATAATATTCAATCAACACAAGATTCACTTTTACGCAATAAAGAGTTTTCTGTTGGAAACGCCCTTATTTCTTATAGGGATTTAAAAACTCAATTCCCAACGATTGATATCCACCCCTCGGATTCCAATCCCTCTTCCTTAAAAATGGAGATCATCTCTTTTTTTACTGTTTCAGCTGTTTTAATATTATCTGCCAAAGCAAAGACAGAAGGGCCGGAGCCTGAGAGGGACATACCTAAGGCACCAATTTCCAGAACCCTTTTCTTTATCTTATTAAAACCCGGGATTAACAGCTTGCGATAGGGTTCAATGAGTACGTCGGTTAATGATTTTTTCATCAGCTCAAGGTTGTTTTCATAAAGGGACACGATAAACGCGCTGAGGTTGGCTGACTGTATTACAAAGTCATCTACCGGGAGCTCTTTTCTGAGCATTTTTCTGGAAAGCCCGGTATCAATATGCATATCGGGATGAACTATTATTGAATGGAGATTATCCGGTACAGGCAGTTGTATAACGTCAACAGGGTCAATTGACCTGATCAGGGTTAACCCTCCGTATATGCAGGGGACTACATTGTCAGGGTGCCTTTTCTTACTGGCGATATATTCACCGTGTAAAGCATATCTTACCAGCTCGTTTTTTGTCAGAGGGCTGGTGAGGAAGCCGTTAAGGGCAAAAAGTGATGCGACCGAGGATGCGGCAGACCCTCCCATTCCGGAGCCGAGAGGAATCCCTTTTATAATTTCGATATCGAGTCCTATTTCCAGGTTAAGCTCTTTTATCACCTTCAGAATAACAGCGGAGCATACGTTTTTTTCGATATCTGCCGGCAGTTCATCTTTTGATGTGATATTACTTATGTGTACCTGGTTGTCATCCCGTTTTGTTAACTTTACAGTATCGCCTATGCAGCTGACTGCAAAGCCAAGTATATCAAAACCGACAGCAACATTAGCGCATGTTGCCTGGGCGAATGCTTCATTGATTTGAGTATTTTTATTTATTAAATTCATATTTCTAAATATAAAGAGAAATTATAGGGGTGAAGGCCCTACTCCAAAGACCTCGCCAGCCGCAGTATATCGGCAAAAATACCCGCTGCTGTTACTTCCGCACCTGCGCCGGGCCCTTTTATAATTAAAGGCTGATCATAATATCTTCTTGTCGTAAATGATACGATATTATCCGACTCTTTTAAATTAGAAAATGCATGGTTTGCAGGATAGGATTGTAGCGCCACCGTAACATTCCCATCCTTATGTATCTTCCCGGCATACCGTAGCGTTTCGCCTTTTCCAATTGCTTCCTGCAGCAGGCTCATCATTTTATCATCATATAACGGAAGCTTTTTCATGAATTCGTTTACGTTTAAGTCTTTTAGTTCATAAGGTACAAGACTGGTGACCTTTACATCTTCCAGTTCAATTGCAATACCTATCTCCCTGGCGAGTATAACCACTTTACGCGTGATATCCATTCCTGACAGGTCGTCTCTTGGATCCGGCTCAGCATAGCCTTTCTCCTTTGCCATTGCAACGATCTCTGAGAATTTGCAGCCCTCCTTAAAGTGGTGGAATATATAGGCCAGGGTGCCTGAAAATATTCCCTCTATTTCAATAATTTCGTCTCCTGTTGCAAGCAGGTCCTGCAAGGTGGTTATAACGGGCAATCCCGCACAGACAGTAGCTTCGTAAAAATATTGACACTGTGAATTATCGACCGTTTCCATTAACTTTTTATATAATGCATAAGGCGCGGAGTTTGCCTTTTTATTCGGAGTGATTATATGAAGCCCGTTTTTGATAAATTCAATATACCGGTCACATATTTTTTCACTGGATGTGCAGTCAATAATGACATTATGCGGATATTCATCGGATGCAATATGATTTGAGAATTTACTCATGTTGATTTTTTCACTCTTTTTTTCCAGCCTCTCTTCCCATGCGTTCAGGTCGATCTCTTTTTCATTCAGCAGCATGTGCTTTGAATTCATAATCCCGCGAATCCTTATAGAGAGGTTCAGCCTATCTTCCAATCTCTCCTTTTCACGTTGCAGCAGGTTTACCAGGGTTTTTCCCACCAGCCCGGGGCCGATAATACCTATGGAGAGTGTCTTGTTTGAGAGGTAAAATGCCGAATGAACCGCCCTGAGAGCCTTTGTTACATTATGCGAATCGATTACTATTGACATATTCCTTTCGGATGATCCCTGTGCAATTGCCTTGATATTTACAGAAGCCCTGGCCAGTGATTTACAAACGGTAGCAGCAATGCCGTACGAGCCGACCATGTTCTCACCGACAACTGCGAGAATGGAGCAGCCCTTTTCCGATTCTATCTTCTTTATCATCTTTTCCCTGAGCTCGAATTTCAATTGCTTCTTCAGGTGTTCTAATGATCGTTTTATTTCGGGAGAGGGGATAGCGAAACAGATTGAGTGCTCGGAGCTGGCCTGGGTAATGAGTGTTACCGAGACATTGATCTCATGCAATATGCCGAATACCTTTGAAGCAAATCCAGGTACGCCTATCATTCCGCTTCCTTCAATGGTAATGAGAGCGGTGTTGTCAATATAAGACAGGCCTTTTATCTTATGAAAAGATTTTGCATCTTTGTAAATCTTTGTCCCCGGGTAATCAGGGTTAAAGCTGTTTCTTACATAAATAGGTATCTCTTTTTCTATAGCCGGCGCTATAGTTTTCGGGTGGATGATATTTGCGCCGAAGTAGGCAAGCTCCAGAACCTCTTCATAGGTGAGCTCGTCCAGGACAAATGCGGAGGGTACTTTTTTCGGATCAGCGCTCATGATTCCGTCAACATCAGTCCAGATAGTCAGGTTTTCCATATTGCCAAGTCCGGCAAATATCGAGGCTGAAAAGTCACTCCCGTTTCTGCCAAGTGTTGTATGTTTTCCATCCCGGTACGAAGCGATAAAGCCGGTGACAACGTAAATATCAGCGGGATTTTCCATGCAGAATGTTTTAAATGCTTTCTCTGATTTTCTCCGGAGTACGTGAATAATATGTTTTTCCTTTTCAATAAAAAGAATATCCCGGGCGTCAATATAGACCGTATTATGAGAAGTAGATGATGACAAATAGGCAGTTAAAATTTTTGCAGACCATTGCTCGCCATATCCGGTTATAAGGTCATATATGTCTTCAGAGTAAGAGCCTATCAAAGAAACAGAGCGGAGGATGTTTTCTATGTCGTAAATGTCACTTTGAATAGCAACGGCCAGTTTTGTGCGCTGGTTGATTTCCAGCAGGTCATTGGTTATTGCGTAGTGCTTGTCACGTATACCATTCAGCGCGTCTTTATATGGTTTGTTCTGTGCGGCAAGGTTCATGAGGTTGATCAGCGCATCGGTTATTCCATAAACAGCTGAAACTATTACCGTATTCTTTTTTTCATTGATCAACCTGGCGACGCACTTGAAACGCTCTGCATTGGCAAGGCTTGAGCCTCCGAATTTGTGAGCTTTCCATCCGTCCATTATTTCAGAATTCATTATTATGCTCCGGAATTTTCAATAAAATGAACATTAAATCGTTTTAGAAAATCTAAATATTCCTCACGAAAAGATTTTGTTTTATGGTGTTTTTCTTGATTTCTTATGTATTGTACAACCCCTGACTGGACTGGTAATTTGTTTTGGTTTAATGTTTTCTATAAATATTTTATCCCTATCGGGACACAGAGACATATACTACAATAATTAAACGTGGTAAAAATACGTTTAAAATGTAATTGCCAATATAAAGATTATGTAGATTTATAGAACAAATCTCTTAAAACAAGATTATTATAGCATAAAAATAAAATGAATATATAGGAGGGAGTTATTAAAATAAATTTACAAATATAAACGTGCTAGTTTAAAGCTTTAAAATGAAAGTTTTATATTACTTGTGAGTACCGACTTTTATCCTAATATAAATTAAGCAATCAACCTTATCCCTTCCGTTCTTGATATATCAA
>JAUXBV010000220.1 GCA_030619215.1 Fibrobacterota bacterium
AATACTTTCATGCACCCCATTATCCAATCCGCTTTTTGATGCAATGTCATAAATAATATTGGTTGATTTTTTTTAACAAAAATAAAATAGTATCACAGTTATTCATCTCAGGCGGGGGGGCCTCATGCGATGTTTTATAAAGATAAAAGTTTCTATTTTGATCATTTTTGGAATTTGCATCTTCACCATTTATGCAAGTAGCAACCTCTTAAAAGCCCCTTCATCAGTTTTTTCAAATGGAGTATTTTCTACAGAACAAAACAGGTCGTTCAATGTTGAAAGAAGAGTTTCCGAAAATGGATGCTTTATCAGTACCTTTAGAGTAGGAAATGCAGGCCCGGCAACCAGGGAACTGAAGGATTTTCAATTTTTTAAAGAGGGCAATCTTCTGTATACTCTCAGTGAGGTCCCCGGCTCGGATATCTCAATTTCCAACGCCGGCTATGTAATATTCTATGACCACAGGCCAACCAGTAATGCTGCCTTGACAATTCACTGTTACTTAAAAAACGGGAAAAAGATTTTTTCAAAGGGTTTTAATGGTGCGTGCTTATTCGGTTTTTCTCCCAAAGGTAATATGTTTGGGGTCGGGTCAAATAAGGGGCTTGAGGTCATATCACTTCCCTCAGGAGAGGTTGACGCTTATAAAAATGGATGGAAGTTTGACATTTCTCTGGATGAAGCGATGGTGGCTGTTGCTTATGAAAACGGCATTACCGTTTATTCAAATGGTAAGGTTGTCAGCGAGATCAATACGGGAATGACCTATTCACGCAAGATCAGAATATCTCCTGATAATAACAGAATTGCGGTGATAGATAAAAGAAACCTGCGTGTCTACTCTTCGCTTAATGGTAAACTTGCCTGTTCCGATGTACTCACAGGAGAAAAGTCATTCAGAGACCTGCGGCTGGATAATAATACCGTATGGGCAGGAATTCATAACAAGGGAAAAGAATTCTCCAAAGGTATTCTCAGGACATATAATATTGCAACCAACTCGGTTATCGAGGATATCAAAGATGTTGAGCCGAGAATCAGGAGTGGGCTTGACATTAAAAAATTCAGGGGGAAGCATGGTTCTCAACAGAGAGACAGCCGGTACCCAACAATACCATGGCCGTTTCAACCGCAGGATGAACCACATCCAATGTGGAATAATTATGAAGGCCTCAATACAAGTGGTGACGGGGTAGTAAATACAGACTACCCTTACCTGCATCAGGGAATTGATATGGAATGCGATCGAAATACAAGGACATATTCGGTTATGGACGGCATTGTTAAATGTGTACTTACGCTCGGTGGTGATATTTACTGGCGTTGCGCACATGCAGAAGAGCAGGTATCCGGCTATTCGGACGGTTGGTTATATGCGCATGTGATTGAAAGCTCATTCCAGGTTGATGTTGGAGACTCGGTTGAAGTTGGCGATTACCTCGGCCAGATTATTTACTGGTCATCACAGGTAGACGGGCATTTACACTTCACACGGATCAGCGATCACGGCACTGTATGGAGTTACGATGATGACGAATGGGGAATTACCTACAATCAGGAATTATCACTGGTGCCGAACCCGGACAGCACAGCTCCTGTAATTGAGAGCGCACTGTCCGGAAAATCAAAATTCGGTTATTGCAGGAATAATACAGGCTATAATGCTACTTCGAGCAGTTATTATTACCCTGACAGTGCGGGTGGTGGGTTGACAGAGGATATTGATATTGTTGTTAAGCTCTATGATTATATTTGCTACACCAATTTTACTCAACCGGCATTTGCTATCTATTATTGGATCAAAGGAATTGATCCGGTAAACTGCTGGAGCAATTATAATAAGCTTATTATTGATACGACCCTTGCTCAAATACGTAATCATGCATACAATTTTTATAATGCAGGGAAATACAAACCCTACTCGGAGGTACTGTATAAAGCGGATAATGTGTTTGTGGCAGGGGGTTGGTTTAACAGAACACGGAGATATGCGCATTATCTAACAAATAATAATGGGGATTCCTTAATCGCAACCGGCGAGAAGGATTCCTGCCTTCATACAGACGATTATTTTGACGGCTGGTATCGAGTGTATGTAAAGGCCCTTGATTGTAAAGGAAATTTCGTTGTTGACAGTGAGGATGTCTATTTCAACAACGGTAACCATGACCCAACACCGGTTGTATCCGTAACAGGGAAACCGATAACCGGTTTTTATCTGGGGCAGAGTTTCCCAAGCCGGTTCAGCAGTTTTACCACTATCCAGTATCATGTGCCGATAACCGCAAAGGTATCGCTTAGAATATATGACCTGGCTGGAAACGAGGTAAAAACCCTGGCATCCGGTATACATAAGAGAAAGAGATATTCGGTTACATGGGATGGTACAAGTAATAGTGGTAAAAAAGCGGGCTCCGGCATGTACCTGTATCGCTTACAGGCTGGTAATTTTACCGCAACAAGGAAAATGTGCTTTTATCAATAGTTTATCTCAGTTTAGCCTTACGTTACCTCCGGAAGATAGTGAGAACATTTCCATCCAGGATAGAATAGTAGCTTTTCAGGTCAAGAGGAGTTATAGCCGGGGATAATGCTTTCCCGTTCTGTTTGGCATCAAATTCAGCCCCGTCTTGCGGGCATTTGATAATGCCATTTTCATCAGGTAACCCCACTGGTACTCCCTGATGGGTGCAGAGTTCAGAAAGCACCACCACTTCATCTTCCGATTTACGGTATGCTATGAGCTCAAATTCCTCTATATCAGGAATTTTTTCAGAACCGCCTATCTGTTTTAATTTAGCGTAAAGGTCAAGGTCAATAGTTGCGATTTTTTGTTCATCGTCGCCTATTATATTGGCCGGTTTTTTATTACAGGAGCTGAGCAGCTCGGCTGACACAGCAGCTCCCAATGCGGCTTTTGTTGACGAGATAAGAAATTTACGCCTTGAGCACTGACATTGTTTTTTTAACATGGCACCCTCCTTAGGTATTATTTTCAAATCAATTATTTTTTACTTTCATTACTCTCCGTTAAATATAACACTTCATACAAGGTGCTTATCTTTTTTATTGCAAAACAGGTTGCAACACAGGAGATCGTTGCACCTGTGATGTTCCTGATATCTTTTCTGACTTTAATAGGGTCAGTATTATGTTTGCCGACAAACTGTTTTAAAAAGTTGCGCCTCGCAATCGGGCGACCCCTTCTTTCCGTATAGGACATCACTGCCAGATCAGTAACTTTTGCAGTAGTTGCGTCTAATGCGATAATGTATTCAACAGGCCCCCATTTGCCCGGCTGCTTATCAATTATTGCAACACCTGTTTTTTTACCGTCTTTCATCCCAAAATAGAAGGTGTATTCAGTCCGTTCATATACTTTCTCAGATTCAGATCCGGGCTGGTAAAAAACCATTACGCCGCCCAGGTTTTTCTCAATCTTTTCCTTTTCCTCTTTCGTTAATTTTCGTGTTTCCTCAACAATACTTTCAGATTCCGGCAGCATTTTCTTTAATGCAATTTTTTTTGTTAAAAGCCTTACTGCATAGACACTGGTAGACAGAATCCCGATTATTACACATACGATAATAACAGTCAGATGTTTTTTACTTCTCATTTAGTGGTCTCTCTTTACTCATTTTAAGGTTATCTTCTAATCCTGAGGAGCATAGTACCTCTCCCTTTGCGGTGATGAGTACTGCCTCCAGATCATGTGTGCTTTCTATGATGTTTAAGGCCTTATCAGGTTCCATTACAAAGAGTGCCGTAGACCAGGCATCCGCTTTGACAGGATCTTTACAGATGACTGTCGCACTTATAATATCTCGTGCCGGAAAACCTGTTTTAGGATTTAATATGTGATTATACACGACACCATCTTTCTCAAAGAACCTTTCATAATCGCCTGAGGTGACAACACTATAATCCGAAACTTCCAGGACGCCCAGTATTCCTTCCCCCCGTGGTTTTCGTATACCGACCTTCCAGGGTTTACCCATGAAAGTGCCCAGCGCATAAATATCGCCGCCTGCGTCTATCAGGGCTGATGATACGCCGGCTTTCTGTAATACGCTTACTGCCTCTTTTAATGCGTACCCCTTTGCAATTCCGCCTAAATCAATGGCTGCATTATTTTCTGTTTTTGATAGGGTATCATTTCTAATAACTAGGTTTTCATATCCTACTATAGTTAAAGATTCGTCAATTTTTTCCTTTTCCGGTACCGTGTAATTGCCGCTGTAGAATCCCCACATTTTTATTAAAGGATAAACAGTGATATCAAAGCTTCCTTCACTATCCTTACATATTTGCAATGCTGTTTTAACCAGGTCAAGAATTTCTTTATCTGTACAAACTCCATTTTCCTGATTAAAAATGAACAAAGGGCTTTCCGGGCTCAATACATTAAATTTTTTATCAATCTCCTCTATTCGCTCAAAAGCCTTTTTAATAAATGGTATTACATCCTTTTTCCCCGGGATTTGAATGGAGCAATAGGTGTCCATTACAAAACGGGTCTGCTTCTGCACCTGAGATTCTTTGTATCTTTTTATGATATAAACGCCAACTAATAAACACACCGGTATGATGATAAGTAATAGTATCTTTTTTTTCATAGTTAGCCAGGATAAACTTTTTCAAAAAGTTGCTCTCAACCCCAGAAAATACCGATAGAACTCCAGTTTATCTTTTGTATTCCTTTCTGTATTTTTCATTTTCCATGCAGCAATATCACCCTGTAACTGGATGCTGAGGCAGTCAAAGACATTAATTTGAAAGCCGGGAGTAATGGTGGAATATACCATCTCACCGGGTAAACCATTAGTACAAGGACCTATAAAATTATACTTGACATAATTATAGTGTGCCATTATCTTGCCCCATGAGGCGAACTGGTAAAAGAGCTTCGTATAAAAACCGTGGGGCTCAGCATCGGATTGTGCCGAATTGCAGATACTCTTTTCCCACTTTCCACCGGCATATTCTGATCTCAGCTCAACAGGCCCCATTGTAATACTGCCACCACCTGACCAGCGGAAGACATTCTTTTCACTATCGTCATCATATTTACCAACGAGAAAGGAGCCGAATAACCTAAAAGGGCCCATTTCAGGTTCAATGTGGATCATACCTTCCGGCAGGTCATTATTATCATGAAACATGTTTCCTTCGCCGTTCAAGATATAGATATAGGTCGGTATTGAGGCAAAGCCCAATTCAAACGTCCTGTATATTTCTATTCCCGTAGCGCTCATTTCCCCGAGACAACTGCTTATAGCAAAAATGCTGCCGTTATATTCATCCTCAAAAAAGAGTTCCGCGCCGTAATCCATTGTAAAGCGGGGAAAAATAACACCGCCGGATATCTCCAGAAGCAGGGGATAGGGGATCATTATTCTCATGAATGCCTTATGCCAGCCTGTGAATTTCGGTCCTCCCGGAGAGTAGTCTTCTCCAATGCTTTTTTCCAGGCGGGGAGTGGCCCCGGTGGCAACTTCAAAGTTCGGCTGTACCAGTATTGTGAAGATCTCCTTTATCTCTCTCATAGCCAGTAAGGTGAACCTGCTGATACTAATTCCGGCCGAGCGGGCACCGTCCGCTTTTTGAACAGCACCAGTTGAATCGGTAAATATTCTTTCCCCGATTGAATAATCATATAGGGTCAGTTTGAAGTGGCCGCCAATCGTTGTTTCTCCTGAGTGAATTGTATAAGTGTTAAATAACACCAGAAATACAATTGGAGTAAATAAACTATTTTTAACCATTTTTAATTCAACCATTTTTTTGAGGGTGATGAATCAGGCCTGTTTTTTAAACCACATATCATACTGGACAAATATAAAGAGCAATAAAAAAGTTATAGCCAGGCAGGTGCCTGCCAGCCATAACGTATAGCTGAAAAATACTTTATTTAAATAGGGAATCAGATACATTGAGCCCACGTCAACAATAACCATTACAAATGGGAATACAGCCATAAAGCGTTTCAATTTATCGGGGTATGAAGAAAACATAAAAAGAAAAACAGGAATGGCAAAAAGAAAGAGAGCGTAATGTGGGAGGTCAATGTGGGCATTTGCCGTTAATTCAATATACTCCATATCCCCGTATGCTTCGATGATTATTGAAGGCATTAATTCCGTATCAATCCAGATGTTGACTATAAGAACTATGTAAATCAGCCCAAGAATACAGA
>JAUXBV010000346.1 GCA_030619215.1 Fibrobacterota bacterium
ACAGGCAATTTCCGGCAGCCATTCAAGAAGCTCCCGCTGTGTCTGAAGGGAAAGCTTCATATTTTTAAATGTTTTAAAAAAGCATTTTTGATCTTCATGGGTGAGAACCTGAAAGTGCGCAACAAGAGAAATATCAAGCGAACCGTTGAATAAGGCTTCTTTAATATGGTTGTCACATGAAAGAGCGGGCGTCATCAGCTCGATATCCTTTGGAGAGAAACCGGCGTTCTGGGCGGTCGGCTTAAAAGTTTCTTTTGTGCAACTATTTTTCAGCCATGAGAGAAAAAGAATTTTTTCCTGCAGAGCCTGGGGTCTGCCCCTGTTGAGTGCAATTCGTAAGAGTCCTGAAGCAAATTCATCCAGTTCCGTATGAATTACATTGCATGATATTTTACCCTGCTTATTTTTTTTGTGCCTGAGATATCGTTTGCACCCGTCAATAATTACAAAGGTGTTATTATCGGGCCGGACAATAACCGGCAGGAATGAGTCAAGCAGAGCACCTTCGGGAAAGGGCATTTCAGGATCAAACAGGCCCTGAGGTAAGCTGAGGTTATCAATGCCGATAATTTTGAATGAAAGAGAAACTTTTTTTTGCAGCTCTTTAAATATATTTCCGGTACTGATCTGCAATTCCTCTGAATCTTTCATATTCATCCACCTTGTTTCTTTTTTTCAAGCCATTGGCAACGATCCCTGCTTTTTTTACCAGTGTTTTACAAACTAATGATTTCTGTTCGCTGTTGAGCTCTTCGTTTTCAAGTAAATCCAGCAGGGTACGGATTCTAAACTTGTCAAGCACTCCAACGGAAAAGGAGAGCTGATCTTTTCTTCCGCCATAACGTGTCAGTAACAATTCATCTACGAGGCCGACCGGGTTGTTAAGGGTGATACGCAGCCACAACCCGTAATCTTCACAGGCGGGAATGGATTCGTTGAACCGGCCCTTCTCAATAAAGAGTCTCTTTTTAAGCATTACCGATGAAGGCGTTATCATACATCGTGACAGGCTCTCCCTAAAGATATATCCGGCGATTTTCTCATGTGTTTTCGGGGGATTGACACGAACGCCTTTTCTTATCCATATCTCTCTTGTCTGAACGATGTCGTAATCCGGGTTTTCTGAAATCCATTCCACTTGCTTTTTCAGTTTCTCAGGATGCCACTCGTCATCCGAGTCCAGAAAGGAGACCCACTCCGCCGGAGATCGGGACACGCCGGTGTTGCGTGATTTTGACACACCTGCGTTTATCTTGTTACGAAGATAAAGGTATTTCTGATCTCTGTTTTTGCCAAAAAGGTATTCAGCCGACGTTTCGTCAGTAGAGCAGTCGTCAACAACGATCAATTCAAAATTGGTATAGGTCTGATTTATTACAGAAGCCACAGCTCTTTTGCAGAGCTGTTTTCTGTTGAAAGTAGGGATTATTACTGAAACAAAGGGTTTGGTCATATCATAAAAATATGTATAACTTCAGAATTACTTGAAAAAAATAAAATATTTATGGAGGTATTTAATAGAATGCAGGAAGGTGTTGTATTATTGAAATTCCAGATTTCCCCAGGGATCGGGTTTCTCTAAAGGATTATTCATGAAGTTCTTCCAGTCAATTTTATCTTCATTTGTTTGATCCTGAGTATCCACGTTATTATATCGTATAGCCATTGCAAATTTGTCTCCTGGTTTGCCGATACCGCCGATTCCTATTTTTTCTTTTGGAACACGCATTTCAAGAATGCGGGTATTGGCAGCTACTTCAAAGACCTTCGCTTCTATTTCCTGAAAATTCGCAATGGTATTCATAAAATCTACCTGCGGGGAGGTGTTAATACCTTTCAGATGTATTTTTCCCAGCGAAGGGTTTGCCTCTCCCATTTGACATTGGATTCTATAGCATGAGTTGTAAAAGTTTTGTTGGTAGGTAGATGAGATGCAGAAATACAATACAAATACATCGTTGATCCATTCATCTTGCGGGCCTGTTACTACATCTCCCGTAATAAAGTTTTCGTCGTTCAGTACGACGAGGAAATAGAGCGCATCATCTCCCAGTGCAGCGGTAACTATTGCATTTGCTGAAGCGCCGCCCTTCTCGAGTGTCGCGCTGTTTCTCCCGGCTAAAATATCCCAGAACGGGGTCGTTGCATTTGTGTTTTTATCAAATTGACTTTCCTGATCCGGGGAGATATGGTATGCGATAAGGACATTGTTAAGGGGAACATGCACCTGGTTGTTTCCGCTGTGAAGGTTCATGAACGTATTGCCGTCCAGAAGCTTGACATCTCCCCACTTTGCTTCAACGTAGATATCCGCGTCACCGAGGGGGATCCCGGTAAATTCCAGACCTTCGGGATGGTAATAGGGGGCTTCTTTACTTTGGTTATAATTCTTCGCGGTGACGTTGACAAAAATTTTGTCCGGTTGTATGGCGCTGTTCATCCCCAGGTCAAGCGCAATGGATGCACACTCTTTTGGGGATACTCCGAATGGTTCAATAATACCGCATGAAATAACAAGCAGTATTATTATAGCTGTGAAGAAAATAGCGATGTTTCTTACGGTTGATCCCATATAACCTCCAGCGTTGCGGTTTCTTCTTTATCTTCCCCTTTCAGGAGGAGAATTGCCGCAGCCCCTCCTCCCACAACTACTACTGATAAGCCGGTGATAATGAGATTCCTTTTTCTTCTCTTTTTATCATGCTTTCTTTTTTTCGAAGCGCGTGGTTTATACGTGGTCTCAACACCGGATAGTCGTTTTGCGACAACAGACATTTCCGAAGTAAGAAGGTTTTCAATAGGCCCCGTATAATTGTGGGTAACAGAACGTGTAATTTTTCCCGTTTCAACGGAAATCACACGTATGTTTATAGAGTAAGCTTTTCCAACCTTGCCGATTGACCCTGCAATAATCTGCTGGATACCGAGCACCTGCCCCATTTCTACCATACATTCCTTATCTGTACACACGCCGCTTTGCTGGAAAGCCTGCTCCTCCAAGATTGCCTCCATCTGGCCCCTCTCCATTACCACATATTTCCTGGTATTCATAAGTTTACTGCGCAGCACATCACTCAGGGTGGCTGCCTCATCTTCTGATATACCGCGAGCCTCTAAGGTATGCACCGCTATTGTAGGAATGGATGCTGTTGATGCTGGTTGAGGATCCTCCGCTATAGAGACGTCCGTTAATAAAATTAATACCATAATAGAGGTAATAATTCTATAAAGCGTCATATCATCTTATCCTTTCCACTTCCGCTAAATAATTCCCGAGACAATAAACAAAGCAAGCATTTCTGATTATACAGTAATAAAAAGAGGTATGTCAATAAGTGATTTTAATTATTGGATAAACCCGGCGGGAGCTTTTTATAAGGGTGGTATATTTTTCAATACTCGCCTGATTGTGTAAGTATACAAATGATAAACGCAGCAAACATGAATATTACTTATTACCGCGCTCCCTTCCCTGTAAATACAACAAGAATTGTCCGCACCAGGATTTTGAGGTCCAGCATGAGTGACATGTTTTTAAAATAGTAAAGGTCATACAGCACTTTTTGCTTTACATCCTCAATAGTTGCATCATATTTGTGTTTAACCTGAGCCCAGCCTGTAATGCCGGGTTTCATTTTTATCCGCTGTATGTACCAGGGAATCTCCTCCTTAAGCTGCTCTATAAAGAAGGCGCGTTCCGGCCTTGGGCCGACAAGGCTCATCTCTCCCTTTAATACGTTGATAAACTGAGGGATTTCATCGAGTCGTGTTTTGCGCAGTATTCGCCCCAGCGGGGTAATACGGGGATCGTCTTCCGTTGCCCATTTAGGGCCTGTCATCTTCTCTGCGTCTTTGTACATGGAGCGGAACTTTATCATGGTAAAAGGCTTGCCGTTCTGTCCGATTCTCTCCTGCGCAAAAATTAGGGGTCCGGGAGAAGTGATGCGTATGAGAAGGCCCACAGCGAGCCAGAACGGTGCTCCAACAATAAGAATAATTAATGAAATGAGAATATCTAATATGCGTTTTATCTGGGCCTGCCAGGTGGGCATATGCTCCTGTAAAAGAACAATAAGGGGAACGCCGAAAATCTGGTGTGTTTTCAGCTGGCCGGAAATAACCTCCATCAGGGAAGGAACCATGTAGATGGTAACATTCCTGTCAAGACAGTAATTGAGGATGCGGAGTATCTCATTCGGGGATGCTGACACGCGGGAAATTATTATACCCTTGACATACCTGCTTTTTATAACCTCCGGCAGGTTGGAATAGGTGCCAAATACCGGCAGGTTGGCGCATTCACTGCCTTTTTTCCTTCCATCGTCGTCAATAAAGCCGATGACCTTATACCCCAGCTGGGGATATCGGGCTATTTCGCGGGCAAGTTTTTCCCCGGACTCCGAGGCGCCGATAATAACAACATTATTAATCCAGATACCTTTGGTAAATAACCATACCAGAAGCGTATGCATGGAGAAACGGTTGACCGTTGCAAAAACAAGCATGCTTGTCCCATAGGTAAAGAGCATGCTGAACTGGGTGCGCGTAAGAAGCGTAGGCCGGTGTCCGGTTTTTGCAAAAAGAATGATCTCATCCGCGCTTATGAGAAGAAAAAGGATGAATATCCCGAAGATAACCGTGCGGGTTACTACAAAGAATTCATCCAGGCGGGACTCTTTATACCAGTCGCGATAGAGTCCGGTAA
>JAUXBV010000117.1 GCA_030619215.1 Fibrobacterota bacterium
AGTAATGTCAAATTTTTAACATATTTTCTAATAATATTGACAGCTTGCATTAAATTGAGTATTATATATATAGATACGGATATTTACATAAAAGGAAAGTTTAGATAAAATAATACTTTAAATTCAATAGAAAGGGTGAAAAATGATGGGGAAAAAGTGGGGGATTTTTGCCGTAGTAATTTTATGTGCTTGTACATTAGCATATTCAGACATATTATTTGAAGATCCGTTTGATACTAAAGATAACTGGGCTAAAGCTAATTCCGGAACCTGCACGGAGAATATAGGAAATGGCCTTTTTACTATTCAGGCTACTACTTTTACAGAATATAAGCATAGCCGAACGTTTCAAGATTTTACCTATAGTATGAAAATAAGATTTGAATCCAGTCTTGCTACACAACCCGTTGGAATACTTTTTTGTTTACAGGGGAATTTGGAAGGATACATGTTTTCCCTTTCAGCAAATAACCAGTATAATTTTGGAAAATTTATAGGTACCTCATATACTGGAGTTATAGCAAATTGGAATTCCTTTATAGATGCTACTCCTAATGCATTTAATACTCTTAAAGTAAGTAAAAAAGGCGGAGAGTTAAGCTTCTTTTGTAATGATGTTTTTCTTGAGAAAATTACAGACGCACAATTTGGCTCAGGTGATATTGGTTTTGCTGTGGGCCAGGGTGAGAAAGGGTCATTTGACCATGCCCGTGTTATAGATACTGCAGAGACAGGTACGCCAAAGACATGGTTTTCCGACGATTTTGAAGATGGTGATTTACGCGGCTGGCGCAGGCTAACCGGTGATGCAACGGCAACGGCAGAAAATGGTGTTATGAAAATACCGGCAGGTACGGGTGAGTATAGAATATATACAAACGGTAGTTACCGGGATATGCCCTGTACTACCATCGTTGAGCACAAAAGCGGCACGGCCTTTTACGGAATAGTATTTATGAGAATTCAGCCGGGCCAGAATGTCGACGGCTATTTTTATCTAATTAACAACAGTAAACAATTCTCAGTATTTTCAACTTCAGGACCTGTTAATTCAAATTCAAATATTCATGGAACCAAAGACACATTGATTGTGACAAAAGATTATGAGTTTATCGTTAACGATCATCTTCTTGACGATACAACATTTGATGCAGGATTAGACTTCAATGCAGTTGGAGTATGTGTACATGCAGCAGTGTCTGTTGAATTTGACAATTTCAGGGTGGGTGTCAATGATGGTACTCCAATAATATACACGCCGGAGGTTGGGCCTTTATACACTAACGTCAAGCCAAGTTACTTGTTGGGAGGCACGGGGATAATATATGATATACGAGGAAGAAAAGTGGCTTCTTTTCGAGATGGATATAAAGATAAACTCAATAATTTGAGTGCGGGATCATACTACATAGTTATTCCGCATGGCAACAAGAATCATACGATCCGCAGGGCGATTATTAAGACACAATAAAAAAAACTGTAATAGATAAAAAATTTATTCAAAAAATAAAAAGGCTTCGAAACAATCGAAGCCTTTTCCTGTTTTCAGTTCTATTTCAACAATATTAAACTTTTGACATTCTCTTAAGGCATTTCATACATATCTTGACTTTTTTTCTTGTTCCGTCAATTACCATTTTAACGGTTCGGAGATTTGGATAGAATATCCTTTTATTCACATTATGCGCATGCGAAATAGTGTTGCCTGAAGTTGGATGTTTACCGCATATTTCACATGTTTTTGCCATATAAATTCTCCGAATTATTCTTATTATTTCATCAAGGGACGATAAATATATATATTTCATTGCTAAATAATCAAGGCAGATTACAAAACATGTGAACATTTCATAGATTTCTAAATATGATTGAGAGATTAAAACCGTTATATAATGCAGGATTAAAACCTTTTGCACGCCTGCTTGCCCGTATTGGTGTACACCCCGATATTCTTACTGCAATTGGCCTTATATTGTTCGGCTTTGGAGGGTGGCTTACTGTGCTGGGATACTGGAGGAGTGCATTGATTGCCCTGGTAATTGGCTCATTGATGGATGGTCTGGATGGTGTGCTTGCCCGGGAAACAGATCGAAGTTGTACATTCGGCGCAGTCTTAGATTCTGTGTGCGACAGATTTACAGAGATCATATGGATAGGAAGTATTATTGTTTATTATATAAGAAATGCCGTTTTTAATGAAATGTATGTATACATATCATTTGCTGCGATAACCGGATCATTAATGGTCAGTTATGTTAAAGCGCGCGCCGAAGGAGCTGGGATTGAATGTAATAAAGGTATCCTCCAGCGTCCGGAAAGATTGATTATTTTAGCAGTGTTTCAACTCCTTGGACCGGAAATCATGCCCTGGGGGCTTGGAATTATTGCTGTATTAGCATACCTTACTGTTCTGCAGAGACTTTTTTTTGTTTGGAAAATATACAAGAAAAAAGGAATATAATTTTTCTCATACATTTGAGAGAGATTAAAGAAGACTTACTCAATGGTATACTAAATTACTGTTACCTCAATGGTATACTAAATTACTGTTACATCCTCTCAGGTATTTGAATCCCAAGCAGATCCAATAATAATTCAAATTCTTTAAGGCAGAGATTGGCAAGCTCAAGCCAGGAGCCCTGTCTCTTTTTATCTTTTTCCCGCAGGATATGGCACTCTTTATAGAATCTGTTGAATTCCTGTGCGAGGTTATAGGCGAAATCACACATATAGCTAGGAGCATACCCCTCTTCTGTGTTATAAAGGGCATCCGGAAGCTGGCTTAGCAAGAGCATTAATGTCCGCTCCGGGCCTGTTGGAGAGATAATTTCTCCCCCTGTAACGTCTTCCTCTTCGGCTTTTCTGAGAATAGATTTTATCCGGACAGCTGTGTACAAAAGGTATGGTCCTGTTTTCCCTTCAAATCTGCTGAACCTGTCCAGGTCAAATACGTAGTCTGATGTTCGGTGGTTCATCAGATCAGCAAATTTAAGGGCAGCTATGCCTACTTTACGGGCGGTATCCAGGTTCTCTTCCTTGCTGAGGTCCTGTGCAATACCCGCCTCTTCCATACGCTCTTCTGCTTTTTGCGTTACCAGCTCTATAAGGTCGCTGAGCCTCATAACACCGCCCTCACGGGTTTTATACGGTTTGCCGTCAGGACCGTTCACCGTTCCAAAGCCAATGTGCTCTAAAACAATATCCGGTTTGACAATACCTGTTTTACGCACCGCACGGAAAACCTGTTCGAAATGCAACCCCTGTCGCTTGTCAACTACATAAAGAATTTTATTCGCTTTGAACTTCTCTATCCTGTAATCAATTGTCGCAATGTCAGATGTTGCATATAAAAAACCACCGCTTGATTTTACCAGCATGACCGGAGGGATTTCCTTCGTGTCGTTTTCTTCTGTCACATTGATAATTAGTGCTCCTTCACTCTCTTGAGCATACCCCTTCTCTCTCAGCCGGTTGACGATTTTTGACATTCGGTCTGCGTAAAAACTTTCTCCCAACCAGTGATCAAAACGTATGCCAAGGCTGTCATAATCCTGTTTAAGTGTTTTCAGGGAAAGATTGACAAAATGTTTCCATAAAGCGATATAACCGTTTCTTCCCTGCTGCAGCTCATCGGTTACGGCAACAGCCTCCGCCATTAATTGTTCGTCGTCATTGCAGCGCTTACTGGCAACAGGGTACATCTCTTCAAGATCGTTGAGTGACAGGGGTGGTTTGTCAGGGTAGGGGCCTCTGAAGGATGGGTCGAAGTATGGGAGCTTTGGTTCTCTTTTTTTCAATTCGCAGATGAGCATTCCCATTTGAGTACCCCAGTCACCGACATGATTATCACTGATCACCGTATGACCCAAAAAGGAGAACAGGCGCTGCAGTGCATCGCCGATTATGGCTGAGCGAAGGTGCCCGACATGCATAGGCTTTGCGACATTGGGACTGCCGAAGTCTATGGCGATGGTGTCCGGTTGTAAAGTTTTCGCGCAGCCTAATTGTGGGTCGTCGGTTATTGCATTGAGATGCTTGGCAATCCAGTCATCCTTTACTATTATATTAATAAAGCCGGGCCCTGCAATTGAAAGTTCTTCCAGCATTTCATTTTCTTCGAGTTTTTCTATAATACTATCAGCAATTTCCCGCGGGTTTTTCTTTGCAGATTTTGCTGCTGCAAGGGCGCCATTACATTGGAACTGCCCGAGATCCGGCCGCTGTGACTCTACAATTACACCGAGTTTCCCGTCATATCCGCATTCTGTAAAGGCCTGGGAGAATATTTCCGTTAATTTCGATTTTATAGAACTCATATCGTTTGAATAAAAATATTGCTTGAAAGTTTATATAGAATGTAATGAAAAATAATTCAGGACGGGAATATTCAGGCAGGTAATATGCTGATTCCCGGAATAAAATTTGATAAGTAACTATTCAGGGCAATATCATTTCTTAGCGTACTTTAAACATCCTCATTGTCTTGGTATGGCCGGCAATTTTCAACCGTGCAATATAAACGCCGCTTGGTAATATTCTTCCACTGTTGCTTTTACCATTCCATACCTTCCGGTGGCGTCCTCCGGCTTTAGCATAACCGGAAAAAACAGTTGAGACAAGTTGCCCGGCTATATTGTATATGTTGAGGGAAGCTTTCTGCCTGTCACTATTTGCACCGGACCCATCTTTTCCCCAGAAATAGGGGATACAAAATTCAATGGTAGTATTTCCCCTGAATGGATTTGGGAAATTCGGACAGAGCGTTAACTTACCGGTATAGAGTCCTATATCTTCAGGGTTAGCCGTGGCAATTATATAGCCATACTTCGTTTCCGAATGAGCTGAGACGGAAATTGTGTTTTTCTCCCGTAAGTTAACTGTATTCGAATTGTCTATCCAGAAGAGGCTTACCTCTTTTGGAATAGAAGCAATATCATTCACAACAATATTCATAGCTTCATTAGATGGTGAGATTCCAACTTTCCATTCGATTTTCTTTTCAGGTATTGCTGATGAAAAGACAAAGTGCTTCGACAGTCTCTTCGTGCCATTGGCAAAATATAAATGGGAAAAATCGAACGCCGGCGGCGGCTCCAGGCTTGTATTATTTATTGATTTAACAAGCTCCACAGGTAGTGTCCCGATAAAATTATCAGGATCCGAGCTGTTTTCTCCAACGAGCGAAACAGTGAGCTCCCATTCTGCATTCATGGACAGTTTGCTCAATCCTCTTTTTTTAGCAACTGAAAATGTTGGAGGTACTGGAAGGTTTACTGTGTCTTGTGATTGTACCCAGTATGCTTTCCATGGCTTGAGCGTTTTTGCTTCTACATACTTATTCTCTTCCGATATCCATTCCCATGCTACATAATCCTGCATGAGCCATGACGGCGATACTTCATAGGGGAAGGGAGAAGATACCTGATTCCATCCCGTTATCAAGCTGATTTTAATATCATCCTTTTTATTTACAAGGTCGTGGAACGTCAGTTCGGTCATTGTTAAGGGAAGTATATCTGATGAATAAATCCATACTCCTTTAGTCGGGTACAGGCTCGTAGCAGGAACATAATGCGAATAGAGTTTGCTGGAGTCTGCCGTTTCATCCCAATAGAACATTTTAAGATTTATAGTTGTGCTTGTATCAGGCTGTGGTTTGAGCGAATCAAGTCCGCATATACCGACCATATTCCAGGCAGCAGGATTTACATGGGTTGTATTTGTAAAGGCATTATAGGTAATTTCTGTAAAATAGGCGCTCAGCGGTATGTCTCCCGGAAGCAATTTACCATGATTTTCTTCAGCATCAATACCGGCCACAACATACATGTAATTGATATATGGCAACGCGTTATTATCAATAAAGAAAGTATCTATTACAGAGAATGTGTCAATGAGCTTAAATATTGAATCCTCACTGACTGTTGGCTCATACCACCCTTCATCATTAATTTCAAACAGGTCCTCACTGGCATTTTTTATTCTGTAAACCAAATACCTGACCACGTTTTCAGTTTGTGGAGAGGGGAACCAGTTTAAGCTGATTGTTGTAAATCCTTCAGGTTTCATTTCCAGGTTTTTAATGCATGATGGCCCTTCATCATTCCACTGATCATAGTCTTCGGGTTTTTCCATTAAGCGAATAATAAGCGGTGTAAAATTCGCAGTAGAGAATTTGTATGGAATGGCTTTTTTCCAGTTACATGTTGTGGTATATTGTGCAGTGTCAGCATTTGATTTCCACCATTGATCACGGTAATCCCCTGCCCATGCCTCAAAGTAATATTCGTGCCCGTCAACAAGCCCGGTTATGACAAAGGAATTATTTTCACCGCCATGGCTTTCACCGATTTTTATGAAATGATCGCCTTCCTTAATATAGGTATTGACGTTAAAATAATTACCCTGTATTCCTGTGGTCGTATCAAAGCCGAAAAGCTCACCGTGCTCGCCTTTAATATGGCCGATCATAGCATAGCCGCCCTCTTCAAACCTGATTTCATACTCTATTGCTTTATAAGGGGTAATACTGAATATGGTCGTATTGTCAATAGACGATGCATGATCTATGTATGCCCATTTCAGATAAGGAATGAAATCTTTACCCTGAAAATTCATCATATCATGCATGATATTCGGAGATATAACCATTCGCCAGTTCCCTTCCGGTATGGGAGAGGTTCTATAGATACCCGGAGTATCGGTTCTCATAACCTGGATATGCATGTGCTCCCAGATGTCTTCTGACGTGTCGCTGTTAATGCCGCTTGTATCTTCAGGGTACAGAAAGAGTGTGCCAAAATCATAATAATATAATGTGTCTGACCAGGGAAGTGTATACTTGCCAAAAAGGTTACCTCCGGCATTCATGGTAATGTCATCATTGAGTTTTACTTCCGGAATATTGTAAGACGTTACGATATCTTCATATTCATCATCGTCCCGGTAATATATTCCGTTCTCATCCCATACTTCAGCGTGCCATTTACCTTCCGGGATTCCTCTGAATACAAACCTTCCATTTACGTCCGTTGTTGTTTCATAGAAAAAGGTACTTTGCATGCCGGATTCGTGGTCTTGCCACAAATTCACTCTTATATTTTTAATCCCATTTTGTTGTTCATCCTTAACAAATCCAATCACCGTTGTTCCTCGCTGAAGTATAAAATCAGCACTTTTCGAGTCTGTGGAGCTGATAATGGATATAATCTCTGCCTCTTTTATATATAGCGCGTCCCTGAAAAAGACGGTTACATAATTCTCCGTCTCTTTTTGAGCAATAAGTGCGTAGTTACCGGGTTGTAAATTATATATTTCATAATTTCCGGCACTGTCAGTAACAGCAGAGTAGTTTGACCAGATATTGGAAGTACTTATCCACATCATGTACTGTGAAGGATCTGACGCCTCCAAAGCATAAATATTTGCATTTGTAACCGGCACTCCATTTATGTTTTTTACATGGCCGGATATATTCGGTTTATTATTATTATCAGATGGATTCCTCGTGAGTGTAACCCCGAAATCCATGGTCTGGTTTTCGGAAATCCAGAAATAGTATAACGGGTTTACCGTATTTCCTGCCGGATTATAATATTGTGGAGGGTAATTCGAGACAGAGATATAAATCGAATAATCTCCTGCGGGTAAAAAATGAAATTCGATTGGATACGTTAGTGAATCGGGGTTAAGATAAAAATTATATGAGTGTCCCTGATCAGAATATAGCGTAATATACCCGTCAACATACACGAGATTATTAAGGCTGTCAAAGAGCATTATCTTTACGGTTGCATTAGATGTCGTGTCATTTACAGTATCCGGATTTTGTGACAGCTTTATTTCAGGGATAAAAATAGTGTTAAACTCGTCAACCTCGAGCATGAAGAATGGGTTTATTGTAGTCCCGTTCGGTGAAAAAAACTGAACAGGGAGGCTTGAATTCGTAGGAGGTACAAAAACCAGGTTATGCGGACAGTTAGATGGGACGTGAGGTAAAACAAAATTTCCATATTGATCCGTTATAGCGGAGTCAACAGGGGTCGGGTTTGCCGGCTCCAGAACTGCCACCTGAACATTAGGTATTTCAATACCAGCTTCACTCATTACTCTTCCCTCGATTGCCCCAAAGTAGTTATTTGGCGGAATACTTGTTTCAGGGGGATTTAAAAGAAGCTTGATGTGAACAGTGAATACAGCCTGATCATGCAAATAAATAGCGGCTTGCGGCGGTGTTTTACAGTTCGTTTCCTGATCCCAGTACTGACCC
>JAUXBV010000332.1 GCA_030619215.1 Fibrobacterota bacterium
ATAGGCCATTACCATAAGTGCTTAGGACTTTTTATGCCGAATTTTCAAAGAACTGTATTAAAGCATTCCTTTTGTCAAGTTTTAACAAAAATGGCTTTTTAGAGCGAACTCAATATTGGAATTTGAAATTTATACTGATAAATCAGTATAACAGTTTCTACCCCTTTGGGGCATAATAATAAAAACTGAAGTTTAAAGAAACTGTACATTTGGAATTTGGACTTTGGAATTTATAAAAGGACGGTTCTTATGAAAAAACATATTACATTTATATTTTCAAGTATAATCCTACTTCTCTGTCTCTGTTCAGATAAAAACCCTTCAGGCTCCTCGCCTGATCCCACCAGAAACTGTTTTCGGAAATTTCCCTATACAGCAACTTCCGAGGTTATTGAGACAATCGAGGACTCCACCTTCTGCATCGGGATCGATCTGAATCACAAATTCGATACAGTCTATTCCGATTACAATGTAACACTTACCGAACTTGACGTTGGCACCTATGATACCATGTCTTCCGGGGCAATTGTGCTTCATACACAGAGCTACACACGTGTTAATACTGGAACAGACCTGCTGGGATGGTGGGAATTGGCAGAATCGGATGTCTCTCTCGTATCCGGAACACTGACGGCGCAGGAGTTGGAAAAAATTGACAGTGACACAGCGTTTATTAACAGCATGGTAACGGTAGGGTCTTTACAGATAGAAGCTACAGAAGACACGATTTACTATTATTATATCGGATCGATAGCCGACCTTTTACACAGTGTTTATACCAAACAATTAGATAATATCCAAAATGCAAAATATATAGCAATAAAAATAGCGAAATTGAGCGATAATCAAATCACGGTAACGGGCCAGATAACCGGTGAGGTAGTAACCATTACTTCCGACGATAAATTCAACCAGACGCTTTCAAGCACAAACGCAGCTCATGAAACATTTACCATGTATGTCAGAATAGAGGATTGCCCTATCGATGACCCGCTCGACTGGTATTGGGAATTTCTCACTGAAAATCCATCATACGCTCAATTTTATATTGACGGCCTTGATTCATCCGGGTTTTTTAACAGTGTTGATGCCGACATTAAAAAAGTTGATGATACCATTGTTACCATAACAGGCAATAACTCGGGAGAGGTGATTACAGTTACTCTGCACACAGACAGTACTATTGTTTATGAAAGCAGCGATCCGGTACACGAAAAATATGAAACAACATGGTCAGAATTCGGCACACCGGACTGGATGTATGTTTTTATTATCGAGAATCCTATAAACCGTAGAAAAAAATCAAGTTAACGGTATTTATAAAATTGAATGGAAGATATATATTGAGTAAAAATCATTCCCTGATGGGATCCTGAATATGATAAGCATATTTGACTATCAGAATTACCGGTTGTTTCTGAGCGGTTTTCTTAATTACAAGAAACAACATGAAAAAGGCTTTTCCCAGCGGGACATCCTGAGAAAAATGGGAATTACCTCAAGCGGCTTTTTATCAAACGTCCTTTCCGGAAGAAATAATCTTACAACCACGCAAGTTGCAGCATTAAGCAAAGTATTGAAACTTAAAAAACCTGAAGCTGCCTATTTTGAAGCTATGGTACTCTTCACCCAGGCAAAAACCATTGACGAGAAAAACACCTATTACTCCCGCATGGTAAAACTGCAGAAGTCAAAGTTTAAAAGCCTTAAACCGAGCCAGCTCAGCCTCTTTGCAAAATGGCACTATGCCGTTATCAGGGAACTGATCTATTTCCATGAATTCCGTGGGGATTTTAAAGAGCTTGCAAAAACGGTAGACCCTCCAATAACTCCCAAAGAAGCAGAAGAAGCTATCGCCGAGCTGGAAAAAATCGGTCTTATTCAGAAGGATGGCGACGGTGTTTATCGCCAGAAAAGCGGTATCGTGACAACAGGAGACGAAATCCGCTCTTTTCATGTGGCACACTTCATCCAGGAAAGCTTAAAACGTGCAGAGAGAGCTTTGGATACTGTTCCGTCGAGAGAGAGAGATATGTCGGTTTTAACCCTGAAGCTCTCCAAGGTAAAGATGAAAGAGATAAAAACAGAGATACAGATGTTCCGCAAAAAGCTTCTGAGTATGGCTGAAACCGATACAGATCAGGAACGGGTTTATCAATGCAACATAAACTTTTTTCCCGCTACTAAAAAGGGAGAATAATATGCCGACCGAGAAAAAGACAAATATGAAATGTAAAGTTGTACTCTCTTTAGTAGCGGCTGTCATTGCATTTTTCTTAAATGGAGGATGCTCCATTAATCCCCTGGCAGACAGCGAGGCAGGAAATCCGAGTGTTATTTCCACTGCTGCTCTTATAAACATGCCCTCTTCCCTGGCAAATCCTTTCGTGAGACCGGAAGGCAGGAACCTGGCAGGGAGCCCGAACAGTGAAGATGAGGCGGAAAATATCTATTCATTTATCCTTTTGCAAAACTATTTCGTTAATGAGCTTATTAACGGCGATATTTTAAGTGTACGCTGGTTAATCGAGGAATACATTGCAAAACTTCCCTGGAATATTATTAAAAAAATGCCCGGCGGCTATATAGAAGATTCTGCAACATACCATTTTGAGGCCATATATAATGAAAACCAGGAATTGCCCTACTACACATTGGTTGAATATACTCTACCGGGATCAGAATGGACGTTGAAAGCTTCATTCAACGGTAGTGCCGAATATCCCAAGGGGTGGGTGTATTACTTTATCAATGCTCCGGAAGATAACCGGACGGACTCTCTGGAAATATTAGTCTCTTTTGAGAAAAATGAAACATACCGGCAGCTTGATGTGAAAATCGACCAGAAGGTACTTGTTGACACAGGAGATATTGCCGAATCATTTATATATTTACTGTATGAACAGAACGGTATTGTTCATTTATCAGGCTCCACCTATCATCCCTATCTTGACAGCATACTCGGCGATACCGTTGGTTACTGCTATACCTATACCGCAGTGGCCGATACATTCCGGAACCAGTCTGTTGTGAACCTCGGCCTGCCGCCGGCCACCTATCCCGATACGACGCTACTCTTTACAGAATATGGTATTACAAACATTTACGGCAGGGTTTTTATTGATTATGAGATAAAAACACTGGATGACTCCTCAAAGATGATACTTGCTACATCCTTTAAGGACTCTTTCACCATTTTGGAAATATTGACAGACACAACTATTACGTTACGCCCGCCTTCGGATGCTGACAGTATGACAGTGGATGACCTGATATATTATCTGGAGCTCAATAAAAATATTTTACTATTCCTTTCCGATGAGGAAAAGGCTGAATACATTGCACTGCTCTGGATATTAAAGTTGAGGCAACCGGTCTATTTCAGCTTTCTTGGATATGCAGGTAATGGAGATATCCCGCCCTTAGGTTTTGCTGCAATCGCAGCAATAAAATGCAACCGGCCCCTCTTAATACCATTGGAAGTTAAAGAGCTGGTCATAGAAACCCAATAAAGAGCTTTCTTTTTGCATCAATTAAATAGGTCTTTTTCATTCCTTTCAAACCACCCCTGTGTAATATACAGAGAATTATACCGTAATCCTTAACCAGGAGTGGCAATAAAAGGAATAGTACAGTAAATGACCTATTAAAAAAATTAATTATTTATTGGCATTTGTAATGGAAATTGCTTAATTTTATGAATGCAAAGGTATATTGTGGTTAATGTATTTAATTATACCGAATTGCGAAAGTAATATCCGATCAAGCAATTCGGCATAACTGATTGTATGAGACTGCGTTCTGACAATCAGTATAACCTTCCCTCTATAGGGAGGTGATGTATATGAACATGGACGTTCGACCTCCAAATCTAAACCTGTACAGGTATGATTTTCGGGACCTGTTGCTCGAAAGAGCACAAACCCGAACTACAACTAATCCACCTAGATCAGAACCTCTTATTGCCGATATATTTGTATCCCATCCGCCTCCTCGCTCTGCCCCTGCCCCACAGGGAGTCGGTGAGTTAAAACACGCTCCGACAAAAAAGAGTGAAAACCCGGATATAAAAGATACTACGGACACCGTAAAGCAGGTTGATGAAAAGGATGACAGCTGGCTCCCTGAATCAGCATTTAAATATAATGCTGCAAGCAGTTATTATAAACCCGCTCTGGAAGTTCGCCGGAGAATGGAAAATGAGGTGCGGAAACGCAAAAAGGCCGGTCTCCCCTGCCCGCATACTGATAGGAACTTCCACTGTTCCGCTCTCTTTATCCGGTGCGGTGATAGAATTCAATTTGCAAACCCGGAAACATTGGAACAGAAAAACATGCCTCATAACTGTTTATACAGACCAAAGAGGGCAGGTAAATACATTTTAATTGTCGATGATAACAAGGCGGTACGGGAGTTCTGTAAAAATTCGATTGAGCTGTTCTTTAATTACAAAAGTGAAAATATCGTTACCGCCGGATCAGGCGTTGAAGCTCTCAAAGCTTTAAACATGTTCAAACTGGAAGGAAAACAGTGCGGCTTACTTATCTGCGATACTGAACTGCCGGGTATCTCAGGATATGATGTTGTTGATCAATTATTTGACCGAAATTATAACACCGAAGTTATGCTAACTAAGGAGCAGAACAGGGGAACCCATCAACCACGCAATTTCAAAGGCCTGCAGGAGATCGTACCTAAAAAGACGGTTGTTAAAAAAATTATTTCAAAGCCGTTTCACTCCTTGACATTCATTAATGCTTTAAAGAGCCTGGATATCAACTACCTTTTTGAATAACAAGCACACCCTTTTGTTTGCATTTACAAAATATAATCATGCATTCTAGTTGCGCTTTCCTTATAAAACCAATTATTTTATTACCCTATTTTACTGGGGTATCGTCCAATGGCAGGACTCTGGATTCTGGTTCCAGCTATCGAGGTTCAAATCCTTGTACCCCAGCCAATCGAAGAATGGAGTATTGGAGTGATGGAGTAA
>JAUXBV010000054.1 GCA_030619215.1 Fibrobacterota bacterium
CATTCTCCATAAACACACCGCCGCCGTTGCTGTCTGAAACATTGCTGTAAATTCTACAATTCTCTATAAGGCCTTTCAAATTTTTTGAAAATATGCCTCCTCCTCTTATTTTAGCATAGTTTTTTCTAATGATACAATTTCTTACCGTGTCCTTAAACCATCCCAAGCCCATATATATTCCACCACCATAATCTTTATCACCACCTCCATCTGCATATCCGCCCTCAATGATAAATCCATCAAGCACAGCCTGATCCTCATTAAAAATCTTTACAACATTGTAGGAATTATCAGAGCTGTCACCAATAACGCCAATATCACCGCTTAAGGTAGTTGGATTATTTTTAAAATCACGCGCACCACCACCATTCGGATATCCACCCAATACTTTTTGCGATCCTTTTAACATAAAAGATGAATCTCTGACGTTAATATTTGTAGGTTTATACACACCCTGTGCTACAAGGATACTATCACCTGGAATGGAGGCTTGTAATCCATAGTAAAGCTCTGTATGAGCATTAGCCCAGCTCGTACCGTCATTTGCCCCACTTGCCGTATAGTCAACATATCTCGTTGTCTGCCCAAAGCTGATGGAAAAGCATATAAATAATAACGGACAGATAAAGACAAAAAATCTTCTGTTTAAATATGAGATTTTCATAAAAACCTTCCGGTTCTTTGTTTTGTAAACCTGTACTGAAGTACAGGCCACATCATTTTTATTGACAGGCCACATCATTTTTATTGATTTTTCTGTATTATAACCTACAAATCAATGTGATAACGTTTATAATTGTATAATTCTTATAATATTAAGTCAAAATATTAATGGTTATATAAATAATCTAAGAGTTTTAGTATTTATTAAAATGTATAAAAGGGGAAAAGCCCCTCCCCTCCTGCATATAACCTCTCCCCCTTAATTTTACTACTTTTTTTTCTTTTCGTCAGTGATTGTGATCACATTTACGGTATCATTTTCTGAAGTAACTTCTATATTTGAATTGCTCGAGTCTTTATCATTAAAAAGTGTTGACAGCCTTATAATGCTATTCTCTCCCATTTTTATCACTGTTTTGCTCGGAAATACCAACTCAAGGCTAGATTCCAGGTGCGTTCGCACATCCCACTCCATTTTAATCCTCATGCCGACACGCGCTTCGCGCCATTTTGCTGAGCTGGAAGTCCGGACTTCGGCTTTTCCCACAAGGCTTTTAACAGTAGCCCATTCGTCCAGGGTCAGGGTGTCATTTTTACCTGCGAATGCTGAGACATACGACATTATAATTATCAAAATTGATAAATAATTTTTATACATTATTGTTTTCTTTATTTTGTATAACCTGCTTTAAAGGTTATGGTTATGGTGACGATGCCCGTTTTGTCCTTTAAGCTTTTATGCAACACAACAGGGTTTCGTCTTACGGTTATGTCTATTGTCAATTATAAATCAACACATTTGCTTTCCATAATCCCATTATTCCATCACTATAGTCCTTCAGTCCTTTAGGGTTTTAATCCCACAAAGTGGGGCTTTAGGGCTCCCATTTTCCGTGCTTTGTGTCGAGCCCTCCCTAACGGTCAGGCTACGGTATTAATTTGTGTTAAACTCTTTTATCTTTTAACTATAATTTTATTTGTTTTTCTCTGTGTCTCCGTGTCTCTGTGGCAAATCATCTTATTGCAATGATCTTCTTCACCGAAGAATATTTCCCTGCTTCCAGCCTGCAGAAATAGAACCCTGAAGCAACGCGGCGCCCGGTATCGCTCTTTCCCCGCCATACAACCTTATATAGACCGGGCTTTTGCTTTCTGTTAACAAGCTCACGAACAACACGGCCGCGGGCATCGTATATCACCATTTTAACTTTATATCGGTTTGTGTTCAGCCATCCGTCATCTCCCCACCTGTAAGGAAGTGTGTATTGAATAGTCGCAGATGGACGGCAGGGATTTGGGTACGGGTGATTCAGCATAAACTTATGCGGGAAATTGTTAAGGAAATTTTTATTCGACGTAGCAAAAACAGTCCTGTACTGAACCTTATCCGAGGGCTGGACATTAAGAGTCATACCTTCATTATATTTAACCACGCCTGAAGAGGTGTTTACAAACAGATATATCTGCATATCTTCACTGTAACCGGTAATATTCAAAGTCAGGGCTGTTACATCCTGCGCGCAGGGTGATATGCCGACCTGGAAGACGTTCTCCTTATCATGCCATGTTCTCCTGATATCGCTTGCGAATTCATCAACCGAGCGTTTCCACTCCGGGTGCGCGAAGTAGAGGTAGGGCTCACTGCCCATACGCGGAGGCTCGGGGCGGTCAAACCTGTCATACCCGTTTTTGGCGTGCCTGCTTATACCGAACAGGTTGTCGGCGTCCCTGTTTATGTTCGATGTCAGCTCAATGCCGAATGTCCACTCTGTTTTGTCAACAAAACAGGTTTTTGATCGTCTCGTAAGAGCTTTACTTATAAAGTAAGGTTCAGGAGATATGGCGACAGAATCTTTGGAATCGGTAAGAGCCCAGTAACCTTCCCACGGAAAGAGAACACCTTCCGCTTCTTCGAAATCATGAGTCTCTGCGTTCCACTTCCACAGTGTTACATCTTTCTCCCATTTAACAGGATAGAGATACGGGGAGGCTATCTGGTTCCACCCATACTCTGCTTTGTGAAGCAGGATGGTTACCGGATCTTTGCTCAGGCTGCCTCTATTTAATGTAATTGAAACCAGGCTGTTAAGCTTTGTCCAGTAGGACTTTCCTGCTGTTAAGCCATGTATCCGGCCGGATCGTATATAATACTTATAAATGCCATCTGGCTCTTTTGACTCATCCCAGTGCAGGACTGTACCCGCTGCCTTAAACGGCTCTGCGCTGTATGAAGGTACAGGCACAGACACCATGTTCCAGGTACCGGTGTCAGACCATGTCTGCGACAGAACGCCTGTAATGGTAAGTGTGTCCTCAAACGGTGACAGGTCAATCAATCCGGCCTGATCCTGGGCGTAGCAGTTGAATAAATATTTCCCGTCAGCGAGCGGGTAGAAGGTAAAGATTCCGTCACTGCTCGTAATTGTATCTTCAACTGCCATGCTGTCCAGCTCGGTAAATCGTGCATGAAAGGTAAAGGTAGAATCAAAATCATCCAACCCGGCCATTACATATTGGGCGGCACCAAACATTTTCTGCTTCTTAATAAGTTGTGTTACCGGCGCGTCATTGGTATTGACAACATACAATGCATGTTCCGAAGAGACGGAAACATCTTCGATGTCTTTAATTATGGCGGCAAACTGTATTGTCCCGGTATCATCATTGCAGGGAGTGCCTTTAAGTTTGAATCTCCACAAAGAATCAGTATCAGTCGGTGCTATTACCGTTGCACTTAACCAGGATATCCGAACGTTGAATGAGATATTCAGGGAATCGCTCTCATCAGAATCATACACTGCAATTTCCCCCTCCACAAGGCTGTCTTCATACGCTGTATCCGGAAAGAAAGCTGACACGAGTATCGGGGAATCATTGGTATTTTTCACGGTCAGAACCATTGATACCGTGTCTGACAGTGCCATACCGTCATCCGCCAGTAATGTTACCATGCGGGCCCCGACATCTTCATTGCCGGGCGTCCAGCTTATGGACTGTGTTGCCTGGGACACATACATTCCCAGCGGGGCATTGATAAGCGTCAGGGTTATCGGGTCATCATTGATATCATAGGCACAGTTATCTATTGTCCAGGCTGAATCTTCGTTCAGGTCATACTGGTAGAGAACCGTAATTACCGGCGCTGAATTATTTATCACTATGCTGTCGCTCTTCTCAGGGCCGATATTACCCGCATTGTCAAAGGGAGCCCAACTCCCGCGCCACAATCCCGGTTTTACAACATCAGGCAATGTGAAGGTTGTGTCGTGAAAACCAAGGGTAAACGAGAATGCGGTGTCGGTATAAATAGGATTATGATTGAAGGTGAATAATATTCCGGCTTCGGCATTTTGAAGGGTGTCGGGAAGCTCCAGGGAAACAGACACTGCACTGTCGCCGATATTGGCAAACGCAGCCGAAATAGCATTATCCGGCGCTACACCGTCCGGGAGCATGACTGTTCCGCTTGCAGTCGCAGAGAACTCCGACCAGTTATCTGCATTGTCAATTACAAAAGCAGCGGTATACAGGGTTGCACCATATTTCGGAAGGCCGGTAAAGGCTACCGATGTAACCGCAGCATTCACCGTCTGGCTGTACTCTCCTGAGCCCGGTATCTCCGGCATTGGCAGAGCAGAAGCACATACCTGAACATCCCTTGCATCAAAGCTTGCAGACGCTGTCCAGGTAACCACCATGGTTGAGCAGTTAAGTGCGGATGCACTCAACCCGGTGACCGGCTCAGGCGGTATTGTATCTTCAATGAAATTCACCTTAAAGCCTGAAGCATCATTGATCAAAGCATTTGATGCTGTTCCGTTCCCGAAGGTGTTTGCCTGCAGTTTGAGAGAGAGTAATGAAGTAACATCAGCCCAGGACTCAACCGTATCAGCAAGCTGGGGATATAAGGTGATAAAAACAGTATCCTGTGTCTCGCCGAATACAAATCCCCATGGAATTGTCAAATTAAGGGAATCGCCTGAGCCGTTATCAACATAGAGGCCTATTCTATTGGATGTATTAATATTTGAAGCGTTAACTGTCGCGTCAAAAACAAGCGTCAGGTTATCCGAGTCTTCAAAATAGGACGCGGAAACCACATCAAGGACAGGCGCGTAGATAATTCCTGAATTGCCAACCTGCGCTACCGGGTTTCCTGCAGCATCCTGATATTGAATTGTCACATCATAGATCCCGCCATTGACAAGCGCATCATTGGGGTCGCTGTTTACAGAAGCGACAAGCGCGCTGTAGGAAAGGTCCTTACCCCAAAGCGTGGTCGAATGAGTCCCGGCAACCTCATACGAAGACAAAAACGTTACGGCATGAGGAGAGTTTGGGTCGGTATTTCCACCGGCCTGGGTAAAGGTCATCTTCACTGAGCCACTCAACGCATCTTCCGGTAGTGTGAAGTCAATGGTAAAATTGCTGTCAACCGTTGCACCGGCTGCCGGTGTTGTCAGAGTGGGATTCTGCGTAAGCACATCTGCAGTTGTAAAATTCCACCAGGTATCGGAAGTATATCCGGGGAAATAGTTTCCGGTACTGTCTTTAAAGCAGGTAGCCTCGATAAGAACATAATACCCGGTTTCACTTGCAAAGGTGTTCACCGGATCGATAGTAATGGTATTGGTACCGCTTCCGGCAATCCCACCGGAGCCGACAGGTATTGTCTCAAAAATACTGAGGTCTGCCAAATGAGCTATATACACATTGCCGCTGTCAGCAAAGACCACTTCACTGAGTACCATAACAAGGCTGTCGTTTACTCCCACGTCAGTTGTATTATCAGCAGGACTTACTGAAACAACCGTTGGGGAAGATATATCATTGACATTTATCGTAACTGTTGCAACGTTGGAGTTTAATACCCCGTCATTTAACTGATAAATAAAAGAGTCTATACCGCAGTAATTTATAGCCGGGATGTATTGAAATGACCCGTCTGCATTGAGAGTAAGCGTACCATTGGAAACATTGGATACAAGGGTTGCGGTAAGCGGATCGGCTTCCATGTCAATATCATTCGCCATTACACCGGGCGTTGAGACAGATAGAGTATCGTTTTGATTTATTACATAGCTGGTATCACTTGCAACGGGAGCATCATTTATCGACGTTACATTTACATCCCGTGTAATAATATTGCTGTTTACCACACCATCATTAACCACGAAACTGACCGTTCTTGGTGCTGTACCCGGGCTTTCACTGAAATTCCTGTAATTCACACTTCTCAGTGCAGTCTCGTAATTGGCAACCGTTGCTGCCCCGGTAAGAGTAAGGACACCGCTTGCATTGTCAAAAGTGCCGGTTATGCCATTCTGATCTGCAAATATCAATGCATCCTCAGGCGTTGCATAATTGGCACTGATGCTTACCTCTGCAGAGGCAATGTTTGCATTTTCAGCATCACCGACTAGTATGCCGTTATCTATAACCGTTGGTGTATCATTCTCCATGTAGGTGATCGACCCGCCGGTGCCGCTCATTACCGGAGCATCGTTTACTGAAGCTACAGAAACGTCACGCGTTACGGTGTTACTGTTATTTGCTCCGTCATTTACTGTAAAACTTACCGTGCGTGTTGCTGTGGAAGGAGAATTGCTCGAATTAAAATATTGTATACTTTGCATTGCCGTGTTATAAAAGGCCAGCGTTGCAGAGCCTGAAAGGGTCAGGGCTCCCGTAGTATTATTAAAACCGCCGGTGATGCCATTCTGATCTGCAAACAACAGGGAATCTTCAGCCATAGTATAGCTCGCACTGATGCTCACTTCTGCTGAGGCCATGTTGGCATTATCAATATCAGTTACTGCTACGGCATTATCAACAACCGTCGCAGCATCATTCTCGGTATAGGGTAATGCTCCGCCACTGCCACTTAATACCGGCGGTTCATTCATATCGACAATTGTTATGGTAAACATCTCCTCATACCATAAATTCCCTGCGCCGTCATCGGTAGTCCGAACCCGTATTGAATAGCTGCTCTGCGTCTCATAATCGAATACCGCTCCTGTCTTAAGCGAATCAACGCCAATGGTAAAGCTTCCGTTGTCAGTATCGCCGGTACCGGCAACAAGCGTATAGGTGTGTGTATCACTGACATCAGTATCGGTTGTTGAGAATAACCCGACAACAGTGCCGGACGGCTCATTCTCATTTACATTCAGGCCTGACAGCGTAAGGGTCGTTGGCGCGGCGTTTGTCGTAAAGGTACCGTATCCGGCGGCGTCCGGTGTGTGGCCGCATAAAGCGGATTCATTCGGAATAATGTCCCGGGTCTTGACGCGCCAGTAGTATGTGGTACCCGATGTCAATGCTGCCGGGTTCCAGGTGGTTGAGGCAATCCAGCCTGAATTCTGTAAATTGGCAGTAAAAGCGATATCCGTAGCAAGCTCGAAATAGTAAGGCGCTGCATCCAGGCCGCTTCCACCGGCGTCTGATGCAGTCAAAGCTGTTAATGCCGGGGCGTTGGAAAGGCCGGTTGCCCCGTCAGCAGGGGTGCCGCAGCCAACGTTTGCCGGTGCTGTCGCATCTGTATACGTGAAGTTATTGTTTGCTGCCGGTGATTCAATATACGGCCCGTCAATTGCGTGGCTTTCGATGGTATAATTCGTCCCACTGTTCCATGTCGGGAGGTTTGTGGTCATGTACCAGTTATTTGCGGAAAAGCTGCCATAGGTTGTCAGGGAATTCCAGGCGAGCGCTCCCCACGAGGTGGTGCTTGCGTTCCAGTAATTAGCCCCGTCAAAAATACTCACCTCTATATCAGTAGGAGTAGCGGTATAGGCACCTTCCAGTTGAGAGGGATAGGTACCTGTTGCACCGGTTGGAGCGGTAATCGATGTTGTCGGACCGGTGTAGGTAAAGTTATTATTCGCTGCCGGTGATTCAGCATAGGGGCCGTCAACCGCCCTGCTCTCGATCGTATAATTTGTACCGCTTGACCAGGTAGGAAGGCTTGAGGTCATTCCCCAGCCGTTCGCTGCAAAGCCACCATAGGTTGTCAATGAGTTCCAGGTCGCGCCACCTACCCATGATACCGTACTCGCATCCCAGTAATTGGTTCCGTTAAAAATGTTTACCTCGATATCTGTCGGATTACCTGCATAGGTACCGTTTATCTCATTCGGGCTTGGATAAGTACTGATCGCACCAACCGGCGAACTGATTGACGTGCTAGGGCCTGTGTAGGTAAAATTCGTATTAGCTGCCGGTGATTCCGTATACCCTCCGTCTATTGCACGGCTCTCTAATGTATAGTTTGTTCCACTCGACCAGGTGGGCATGCTGCTGCTCATGGTCCAGTTGTTTGCTGCAAAGCTCCCATACGTTGTTACCGAGTTCCATGTTGCTCCGCCTACCCATGACACAGTACTTGCATCCCAGTAATTCGCTCCGTCAAATATGCTCACCTCAATATCCGTTGGTGTGTAGGTATATGTCCCGGTTATTTCATTCGGACTCGGATAGATGCTGATCGCGCCGGTAGGTGAACTTACCGTTGTTGTCGGGCCCTCAATAGTAAAATCTCCGTCGGAAGCATCGGTTACAGTAGCATCCGACTCATCAGTGACCTGTACTCTTACCTGATTACCTACAGCATTGGGAAGAGTCCACGGATAGATTCCACTGGATGCGTCAACAGATGTGGCTATGATATTGGGATAAGTTCCACCGCCGTCTGTTGAATACTCAAGCTTTACAGTGGCAATACTTCCCATTCTGCTCCATGTTATATCCTGGTTATCACCGACAACCCATGATTCCCCGCCGTTGGGAGCTGTCAATGATAATGCACCTTTTACAGCAAAGTTGGCATTAGAGAAATCATTTACCGTAGCATCCGAAGCATCACTCACCCTTACTTTCAACATTGTGCCGATAGCGTCCGGTATTGTCCAGGAATAGCTGTCTGTATTCGATGTTGAAGCAACAATAGTGTTAGGGTAGGTTGCACCGCCATCTGTGGAGTATTCAAGCATGACATTGGCAATAGAGCCGGTCGTGTTCCACGTGACATTCTGGCTCTCACCCACTACCCACAATTCACCGCCGTTTGGCGCTGTAACGGTTATAGTACCCTTGATGGAAAAAACCGCATCTGAAACATCATTCACTGTTGCATCGGACGCATCAGATATCCGCACTTTTATATTTGCTGATAAAGCATCCGGGATTGTCCAGGAATAACTGAGCGCCCCAGCGGGAGTAGAAGAAATTATCGTATAGGTTTCAAGCTCATCAGCAAAACCATTGGTCGAATATTCAAGCTTTACATTTGTGAATGTCCCGACCGTTGTCCAGGTTATGTTATTCGAAGCACCAACATTCCAAGATTCACCACCATTCGGGGCGGTTATTGCCAAAGAGCCTTTAATTGAAAAAACCGCATCAGAGGTATCTAATACTGTTGGATCTGAAGCATCACCGACCCGAATCTTAACATTTGGAGATATATTGTCAGGAATCGTCCAGCCATAGGTACCACTGTTAGGTGTTGACGCAATAATAACAAACGAATACGTACTACCGCTATCAGTTGAATATTCCAGCTTCACATTTGAAATAGTGCCGCTACTGCTCCAGGTAATATCCTGGCTGCCTCCCACCGTCCATGACTCCCCGCCATTAGGGGCCGACAGTGTTAAGGAAGGCTTGATTGAAAAGTTGGCATCCGAGGTATCCATTGCAGTATTATTTAACGAGTCAGTAACTATTATCCGAACCTGAACCGTGGAGTTGTTGATATCAGGAATTGTCCATGAATAACTGCCCGAGTTTGCAATATTGGAAACAATCGTATTGGGAAATGTTGCACCAGCGTCAGTGGAGTACTCCAGGATAATCGGGTTAGCCTTGAGCATCGCATCGGTAATGCCGGCATTATTCCAGGTAATGTTCTGTGAAGAACCGACTGTCCATATCTCAGCGCCATTGGGTGAATTAATGGTGTTGGAAGGAACTGATGGTGGAGCATTATCAAAGGTAAAGAAGCAGGTATCAGGTAATTCCTGTATAAAACTTACACTATCAGAAGCCATTGACCGAATAGTATAACTACCATTTGCCCAGGCCGGAACTGAACTGAAACTCCAAGCCGTCGTACCTGTTGCTATTAACAGTGTCTCAGCAACCGCCCATGTTGATGCCCCATCCCAGTAATATCCGTCGCTCTGTCGCTTAATTGCAACCTTTACATCGAACACACCCGACCCTGTACCATCATCCGCCGTGCCCGTTATGGTTGCCAGTGAATTGACATAGCTCGAATCCGCAGGGCTGGTAATCGAAGAAGTTGGTGAAGTGAAATCCCAATTTGTATTACTCCCCGCATTACTACTATTCATTGCCTTACCAAAAGAACCGCCCGAAGCATCGCTGTTACCGATATTTGCATAATCTGCATTAAGTGAACCAGCAACATTCAGCCACCACGTACTTGCAGTGTTCATGTTTAACAGGTTTGCAACCTGTCCGTTAAAGCTGGCATTACCGGCAACAGTAATTGTATCGCCATCAAGGTTTTGGAATGTGGTTGACGTTCCATTGGTAATGGTAAAATCCCCACCCGTTACTGTTTTAATATTTTTAGAATTAAAATTCAGTATTCCCGCGTCCTGGTAAAAACTATTACATACGAGGTTATTGGTAGCTAATTGTAATGTGCCGGAGCCGATATGACCGATTGTTGGCAGAGTATCAATGAACTTTGGTGTTAATACCTGTGTTCCTGTGCCATCAAATTTCAACCTACCACTCGCGGTAATTGTGTCTAACATTGAAAAATCAGCGTCATAACTTACGTTCAATGTACAACTACTGAAATCCAACACTCCTGTATTATTTGAGCTTAATAAATTGCCAATATAATGTGTCTGGTCTGAACCGCATATCAATTTTCCTTCCCTGATATGTACCGTATCTGCGTTCAAACTATTATTTAAATACCACTCACTGCCTGACCCGTCAAAGATCATGTTATTATACGCTGCACTTCCCGGGTAAATCGAAAAACCCGAGCCTCCTCCATTAAATACCATCGGTCCTGTACCGGTATTGAAAGTACCGTTCATGCTATTATAAAAATTACCGCCAATAAACAGCGTGTCGGACGGTGCGTTAAACGTTGCTGAGGAAGATGAGATGTCTAAATCACCGGAGAGGTTCACTTTTCCACTTGAGCCGGTGAAGGTTCCCGTGTTTCCCACCTCTAATCCATAGTAAGCCCATAAATCATTACCATTCATATTAAATTCACCGTCAAATATATCCAGTGTATCCACATTCAGGGGGTTTGCGCCC